>CAZCQC010000001.1:0-3783 GCA_964500155.1 uncultured Rikenellaceae bacterium
AGCAGGCAGGGGGGCCTGGACCGCGGGGCTGGGAGCATCCCGGAGACAAGAGAGCCGCCAGGCGCGTCTTCGCACCCGGCGGCTCAGGCAGTCACGAATGGTCAGGTCCGCGAGAGACCGGCGCCTTCCAGGCGGACCTTCAAGCCCGGGGACATTCCTACCAGGGCTTCTTCGTCGGGAGAATCTTGTCCACGTTGCTCTTGTCGACGACTTCCGAGCCGGTGTCGATGATCTCGCCCTTGGTGAGGGGCTGGCCCTTGATCGCCTTGTACAGCTCCTGGATCCCGATCGTGCCCATGGCCACGTAGTTCTGGCCGATCAGCTTGTCGACCATGCCCAGCTGCACGAACTTCAGCATGGGGAAGAAGGTGTCGATGCTGACGACCTTGCCGCCCTTGGCCATGAACGTCTTGATCTCCTTCAGGGCCTCGACATCGGCGAAATACGGCCAGCCGCCGTCGAAGAACCAGCCCGCCAGGTCCTTGTTGGCCGCGGTGAACTGGTTGACGACCTCGACCGACTTCTGCACGTCGTCCTCGCCGGTCTGGACGGGGAGGATCTGGATCTTCGTGCCCTTCACGCCGTCGCGGAAGCCGACGATGCGCTGCTCGAGGTTCGGCGCGCCCAGGACGCCCGTCAGGATGGCAACCTTGCCGCCGTTGGGGAGGAGTTCCTTCATGAACTCGGCCGCCTGCTTGCCGATGCCGTAGTTGTCGGTCCCGGCGTAGAACAGGCGCTTGCTGTCCGGGGAGTCGGAGTCGAAGGTCGCGACCTTGATGCCCTTGTCCATGGCGCGATCGATGACGTCCTTCAGCGCGTTGGCGTCGTTGCAGCTCACGAGGATGCCGTCGACCTTCTTCTGGATCAGGCCTTCGAGAACGCTGACCTGCTCGGCCGCGTCCGACTTCGTCGAGCCGACCCACAGGATCTTCACGCCCAGCTCCTTGCCCGTCTTCTCGGCCGCGTCCTTCGCGTCGAGGAAGATGGCGTTGTCCAGCGCCTTGGGAACCACCGCGATCGTCACTTCCTTCGAACCCGCGGCATACACCGCGAAGCTCGAGAGGACGAGAATCACGAGCACAAGCCCGACTCGTCTCAGAACACTCTTCATGTGTTCCTCCTTCTGTAGTATCGCTCCCGCACCTGGCGGAAGCATCGTCCAAGCGTTGACTCCGCTTGTAACGGCAATGGAAGAGAAAAACGGGTGCCGCTGACCGATCATTTCCCCATGCGCGAGCGCTGGCGGAAAAGGTCGAATGTCACGGCGATGATGATGACCACGCCAATCACCGTCTGCTGCCTGTAGGCGGAGACGCTGAGCAGGATCAGCCCGTTCTTCAGGACGCCCATGATCGCGGCGCCCAGGATGCATCCCAGGACGGTGCCCACGCCCCCTGTCACGCTCGCCCCGCCGATGATGGCTGCGGCGATGGCGTCCATCTCGTAGCCCACGCCCGCCGTGGACTGGGCCACGCCCAGGCGCGCGGCGGTCGCCATCCCCGCGATTCCCGCGAGCACGCCCGACAGCGCGAAGACGAGGATCTTGATCCCGGCCGTGTTGACGCCCGAGACCCGCGCGGCTTCCTCGTTGCTTCCCGTGGCGTAGATCCGACGGCCCACGATGGTCTGCCTCAGGAAGAAGGTGAAAGCCAGGCCGAGCGCCACGAGGAGGATGACAGGGAAGGGGATGATGCTGATGTAGCCCTGGCCCATGAACTTGAAGGCGGGGGGAAGATCAGGGATCGGGAATCCGCCCGTCAGGGCGTAGGAGAGGCCGCGCGCGATGCTCATCGTTCCCAGCGTGGCAATGAAGGGCGGAAGGCGCAGTTTCGTGACGAACAGCCCGTTCATGAGGCCGAAGGCCAGCCACGAGACGATCCCCACGAGCAGGCCCAGGGGGACCCCGAGGTCCAGCTTGGTCATCGCGAAGGCGCTCGTCACGCCGGCGAACGCGAAGACCGACCCGACGGACAGGTCGATCCCGCCGGTGATGATGACCATCACCTGCCCGATCGCCATGATCCCGATGAAGGAAAACTGCCGGAACACGGACAGCAGGTTTTCCGACGTCAGGAACTGGGAGGTGGACACGGAGAGGATGATCGACATGACCACGAGGATCGCGACGATCCCGAAGGACGAGGCGTTTCTCACTCTCCTGATGAAGCTGGGCTGGACGCCCGGGAGTGCGCCCGGGGCGTCCCCCTTTGCTGTCTGCATTGGTACCCGCCTTCTCCCTGATGGCATGCGTTACGCCGTTTCTCTGGACAGGGCCAGGGTCAGGATCTTCTCCTGTGTCGCCTCGCGGCGGAGAAGCTCCCCCTTGATCTGGCCCGCGTGCATCACGATGATCCTGTCGCTCATTCCGAGAATTTCGGGCAGCTCCGAGGAGATCATGATGAGCGCGACCCCCTCTCCTGCCAGCCTGTCCAGGATGGCGTGGATCTCCTTTTTCGCACCGACATCGACGCCGCGTGTCGGCTCGTCGACGATGAGGACCTTGGGCTTGATGGCCAGCCACTTGGCCAGCACGACCTTCTGCTGGTTGCCGCCGCTCAGGTGCAGGGCGAGCTGGTCGCGGCCCGACGTCTTGATCATGAGCTGATGGATGAACGCATCGACGGATGCCCGCTCGGCGCCGTTTCTCATCACGCCGCGCCTGCTGATCGTCTCCAGGCTGGCGATGGAGATATTGTCCCGCACGGCCAGGCCGAGCATGAGCCCCTTGAGCTTCCTGTCCTCGGGGACGAACCCGATCCCCAGCCCGATTGCGTCCCTCGGGCTCCTGATCCTGACCGGCGCGCCCTCGAGCAGGATTTCACCCGAACGGTGCGCGTCGATGCCGAAGATGGCCTGGAGAAGCTCGGAGCGCCCGGCGCCGACAAGCCCCGCAAACCCGAGGATCTCCCCCCGGCGCAGGGAGAAGCTCAACGCCTGCTCCTGCCCGTCCACGACGAGATCACGGACCGCGAAAAGCTCCCCGCCTGCGGGGCCGGCGGTCTTGGGAAAGATGTCCTTGATCTCGCGTCCCACCATCATGCGGATCACCTCGTCCTGGGTGCTCCGCTTCGAATCGAGCTCCCCGATCATCTCCCCGTCGCGCATCACGGCAATGCGGTCGGCGATCGCGAAGACCTCCTCCAGCTTGTGCGAGATGAAGATGACGGACACCCCGCTCGCCTTCAGGTCCCGGATGATCTTGAACAGCCGCTCGACCTCCCTGTCGGAGATCGACGAGGTAGGCTCGTCCATCACGATGAGCCTTGCGTTGCGGGAAAGGGCTTTCGCGATCTCGATCATCTGGCGCTGGGCGATGGAGAGGGTGCGCACGAGGAGGTTGGGATCGATGGTGAGGCCGACCCTGTCGAGGACCGTTTTCGCCTCCCGCAGGGTCTGCGGCCTGTCCAGGAAGATGCCGCCGCGCCTTTTCTCCTGGCCGACGAAGATGTTCTCTGCCACGCTGAAGTGCGGCACCAGGTTGAGCTCCTGGTGGATGATGCTCAGGCCGAGGTGCTGGGAATGCAGCGGCGAATTGATGTTCACCTCGCGGCCCTCGATGAAGATCCTCCCCGAATCCTTCTGATGGATCCCGGACAGGATGTTCATGAGGGTGGACTTGCCCGCCCCGTTTTCCCCGACAAGCGCGAGCACCTCGCCCTTGCCGATGTTCAGGCTGACGTCCTTCAAGGCCTGGACCCCGGGAAACGCCTTGTTGACGCGTTCGACGCGCAGCAGCTCTTGTGTCATCTGGAGTCCTTGTAATATAGGAAGATCCTGCCGGAG
>CAZCQC010000002.1:0-34184 GCA_964500155.1 uncultured Rikenellaceae bacterium
TACAGAACTTATCTTTTTGTGCTGGCAGGATTAATAGTTGCAACATTGACCTCTGTTGCAGTGACTCAAATTTCACTGGGTACACTGACAGTCGCAATTGCTCTTTTTATTGCAGCCCTTAAATCATCATTTGTTTTACGAATCTTCATGCATCTTAAATATGAAAATAAGATGTTTTCAGCAGCAGTGATAGCTGTAACCCTGCTCATAGCAATTGTAATAATAATAACTCTCCTGGACTATCTTTTTAGATAATAAGTATGTATTCAACCACTGCAACGGATGCTTCAAATTTTGTATCCACCTTCAATACATCATTTTACTTTATTGCAGGTATTTCGCTGCTGTTCCTTATAGGGCTTACTATTATTATGCTGTACTTTGTATTCCGGTATAATAATAAAAAGAATAAAATTGCCGTCCAGAATGAAGGTAATACGCGTCTGGAGATAATATGGACAGTTATTCCTATACTTCTGGCAATTGCTATGTTTTATTATGGCTGGGCGGGATGGAAACCAATGAACAAGGCTCCCAAAGATGCTCTTAACATAACCAGTACTGCCAGAATGTGGAGCTTTTCATTTCAATATGAAAACGGGAAGACAAGTCCCGACCTGATCGTTCCCGTAAATACTCCGGTCAAATTAAATCTTGTCTCTTTGGATGTAATCCATAGTATTTTTATTCCTGCATTCAGGGTAAAATCAGATATGGTACCGGGAAGAGAAAAGATGATGTGGTTTCTTCCTCAAACCGTTGGTGAGTTTGATCTCTATTGCTCTGAATATTGCGGATTAAGGCATTCCTATATGAATGCAAACGTAAAAGTCCTATCAAATGAAGATTATAATGCCTGGTATGCTGATTCATCAAAAGTTATCACGGCAACCGAAGAATCAGTTCCTGGTTCTGAAGGCCTGAAAATAATGATTAATCAGGGTTGTAACGCATGTCATTCTTCCGACGGTTCAAAGATCCTCGGACCAAGTTATTTAAATCTGTACGGAGAAAATCAGGTCGTGATAAGAGACGGGAAAGAGGTTACGGTTACTGTGGATGATGAGTATATTAAGCGGGCTATATTCGATCCCAATTCAGAAATTGTAAAAGGATATCCGAAGGGACTAATGCAGAGCTATAAAGAAACTTTGAGTGATGATGATTTGTCAAAGATAATTGAATACATGAAATCCCTGAATGACGAATAACCCGGGAAATAAACTCAGGTATTACCTTCAACTAAGTAAGCTAAAAATAATGATCCCGGTAAGTCTTACAGGCTTCACCGGATATTTTATTTTTGATCCGCATCTTACATTAAAAATAGTATTGGTTACCACTGGGATCCTCTTCCTGGCAATCTCAGCATCTGTTCTTAACCAGATCCAGGAAGTTGAACCGGACAGGGATATGAGTAGAACACAAAACCGTCCTCTTCCATCCGGAAAGATCAATTCTAAACAAGCATTATTATACTTTACCTGGAATCTTTTTGCTGGTATGGTTCTTATATATTCATATGGAAATCTTGTGGCAGCACTCATCGGTTTAATTGCAATTGCCTGGTATAATGGAATCTATACTTATGCAAAGAGAATAACCGCGTTTGCTGTTGTTCCGGGTGCTTTAACCGGAGTATTCCCTCCGCTTATTGGTTGGGTAGCAGCCGGTGGTGGAGTATGGGATAAACCAATAATATTTCTTGAATTCCTTTTTTTTACGGGACAAATACCGCACTTCTGGTTACTATTATTGAAATATGGAGAGGAGTATGGAAAAGCAGGCTTGCCAAGCCTTACAAATATAATGAGCAGAACCCAGATCAGCAGGCTCACTTTTACCTGGATTGTAACATCGGTGATAGCGGCATTATTCCTGTGCTATTTTGAAATAATTCACAGCAAAATGATAATTGGTGTTCTTCTTATCGCATCGGCAGTTATTATCTGGCAGTTTTCAGGATTATTAAAACTCCCTGTGAATCATGACAACAAGAAATATTCAGTACTCCTTGATTCGTACTTTTTGCTGGTGCTTCTCCTGCTGATTTCTGACAGGATCATAAAGTAATACACAGAGATAAGGACATGCCATGGCATATTCTTATTTAAACCGATGATTTATACTTTCATCCAGATACGGGTGATTTGAGGGTATGATTTTTGCCTTACTGAGAGAAATTGCGACAACTAAAGAAAATAATCCTGTGTATCCAAGGAACAAACCACCTTCAATCCATCCAAATCTTAATAAGCCGGTTGTCCCCGGAATAATCTGAACAAACAGGTCAAGGTACTGCCCGATGACAAGGAAGAAAATAACCGCTGTAATTACCGTCATATTCCTGCTGGTTTTTACCGGAAGCAAAATAAGAAAGGGGATTGCCCAGTTAAGAATGATCTCGAGAAAAAACAAAATCTTCCATCCTTCCTTCCAGCGAACGAAATAATATATAGTTTCTTCAGGAATATTCCCATACCAGATTATCATGAACTGTGCAAACCAGAAGTATCCCCAGACTATCGAAAGCATGAAAATATATCTGGCAAGGTCGTGCAGATGATATTCATTAAGAAAAGGAAAATATCCCCTTTTGTACAGAATAAATATTATCAGGGTTAAGATAGAGACTCCGTGAAGAAAGGAGGCTACCAGATTTTTCAGTGCGAAAATCGTACTGTACCAGTGTACATCAATAGACATTATCCAGTCAAAGGCTGAAAGGGAAAAAGTAATCGCAAAAACGAAAATAAATATTTTTGAGTATAGCTCGCTTTTGGTGAATAATAATAAAATCCTCTCCTGATTTGCAGGATCAGACTGGTCCTCCTTTATCGAAATTTTTCTTAAAATACGAGTTAAAAATATCCATAATGCAAAATAGATGATCATCCTGGTGAAGAAGAACGGGACATTCAGGAAAGAGGATTTATGCTGCAATAAGGGATCAAGCGGAACTGCTTCTTTATGAGACCAGTGATAAAGGTCATTAAGTCCAAAACAGATAAGCAGAAAGAAAACCGCTGCAAAAGGAATATAGGTCATCATAGCTTCAGGAACACGCCTGAAAGCAGCGGACCATCCCGACTGGGAAATACTCTGGATAACAAGAAAAAAAGTGCCTCCCATAGCCAGCGATAAAAAATAGTAATTAACTATCAAATAATTGGCCCAGGTCCTCTCTGGATCAGAAACAACACCAATGAGAAAAGTGCATGCACCAATGAATATCAATGTCAGGGTAATTATTCTGAAGGTTCCGGATACTTTTGTTTGTTCCTTCATTATTTTGCTTTTTTTAATTCAAAAATGTTCTGTTAATCACCCGGTTACTTTTACCTGCTATTTGCCGCTCCTGCCGAAAAGTGAAATTTCCTTCTCTTTCATCTGAAGTTCTCTTATATGCAAAACCACTTTCCATCTGTCTTCACTTCTTATCTGTGATCCATGGGCACCCATAGATCCAAATCCCAGTGTTATGCTATGAAAAATTTCTCCGTCTTTCAGATTATCTGCAGGACTACCCGTAAGATTGCGGGGTTTTAAAGGGTACAGACCGCTTGTAAAAAGAGGGCCGTCTCCTGCGCCTTTATCACCATGACAACCGACACAAAATGTTGAATATACAGCCTTCCCTATTAATAAAGTTCCTTCGGTGGGAGATTCAGGATTTATGAGCTCTTTTCCAGCCAGGATGCGTGATTCCGGATCAATTGTATAATTAAAGGGAGTAATATCACGGGGAACAGTGCCGGCGACGGGTACTCTCATAGTCAAGCCGTCGCTGAAATTTGGATTTTTTGTAAAAGTCTCATAAGCTGTGGAGTAAAACATGTCGGGAAAATAATCCCATCCCGTGGTATTCCTGTTCCTGTCACAATTGATAAAAATTACTGTAAGGAGGAGCAAAAAAACTGCTCTGTAAATTCTTTCGGGTATATAGCTGTTTTTCATGCACTAATATTTTCAAGCTCTTTATCTAAAACCTCCAACGCGCCTTGTTCTTTCATCAGGGTTGCAATTTGCTCTGACTTTGAATTATCGAGGATATCCGTATTCACGACTATCACAAATTTATCATCGGTTGCCCTGTGATCGAAGATTGTATTCTCCCGACCGGGAATGAGTTTCGACCTCGCAGAAAAGGCGGCAAGGCTTGCTATTGTAACTGTAAAAATGGTAATGACAATTGTGACAACAATAAATGACGGGAATGAATTGAATGGCTTCCCCCCATAGACAATAGGCCAGTTAATGACGGAGGTATAATATAAAAATCCAAGTACTGCAATGATTGCGAACAAACCAAAGAAATAAGCTGCGGTTGGCAGTCTTGATTTGCGTTTCAGCAGATGGAACACCTCATGTACAGGATACGGAGTAAATACATCATAAATCTTAAATTCTTTTTGCTGCAGCGATTTGATTGAGGAAATAAATCTTTCCTCGTCGTCGAAAATTCCTATTTTGAATGCTTCTTTCATAACTGACCCTCGTTAATCATCTTTTTTGCTTCCGATATGAGCCACACTCTTTACCTCACTAATAGCCATTATTGGAATATAGCGGAAGAAAAGCAATATCCCTGCTGTGAATAGCCCCAGAGTTCCTACATACACGCCGATCTCTATATAAGTCGGATTATATGAAACCCAGTTAGATGGAAGGAAGTCTTTACTGAGTGATGTAACTACTATATTAAACCTTTCAAACCACATTCCAAGGTTTATTAAAAGGGAAACGATCAGCAGTCCAACCCAGCTTCGTCTGACTTTCCTGAACCAGAAAAGCTGAGGGATCAAAGCATTACAAACTATCATTCCCCAGAACTGGAATGTATAATCGCCGGTAATTCTGTTTCGGAAAAATGCAAACATTTCGTATTCATTACCTGAATACCATGCAATAAAGACTTCCGTCGAATATGCAGTTCCCATAATAAGAGAAATAAAAACAAGAATCCTGGCTATTGCATCCATGTGATTATCTGTAATATAATCGGTAAGCTTGTAAATTTTTCTCACAATAACCATAAGAGTCATAACCATTGCAAATCCGGAGAAAATAGCTCCGACAACAAAGTAGGGAGGAAATAGGGTTGTATGCCAGCCCGGTTCGATTCCTACTGCAAAGTCTGTTGAAACTATTGAGTGAACTGAGACAACGAGCACAGCAGCGATACCGCCAAGTACAAAACTTAGGGATTCAAACCTTATCCAATGATGACTTGAGCCAGTCCATCCCATACCAAAGAAACCATAAACGGCTTTTTTAATCTTCGATTTTGTCCTGTCACGAATAGTTGCAAAATCGGGTAACATTCCAAGGTACCAGAATGAAAATGATATCAGAAGATATGCAGTAATGGCAATAAAATCCCAGAATAGAGGGGAATTGAAGTTCACCCATAGCGGACCACGGGTATTCGGGTATGGGAAAATATAAAAAGCAAGCCAGACGCGTCCCATATGTAAAGCAGGGAAAAGTGCTGCTGACATAACGGCAATAACTGTCATTGCTTCTGCTGCCCTGTTAATCGATGTCCTCCACCGTTGTCTCAGGATAAGGAGGAAAATGGAGAATGCTGTCCCGGCATGTCCGATACCTATCCACCAGACAAAATTTACAATTTCCCACCCCCATCCAACTGAATTATTTACCCCCCATGTTCCAATTCCCCGGGATACTGTTATATAAATAGCATAAAAACCAAATATCGCCGCTGTTGATGCAATTCCAAAAGCAATATACCACCATAATCCCGGAGTGGTCTCCATCGGGGTAAGTATCTCTTTTGAAATCTGACTGAATGTCTTATTTCCTTCAACAAGCGGACCTCTGATTTTCCTGTTATACATCTGCTTTCAGATTACTTACGATTTTTTCTCTTCATCATTCCAGACTTTAGTAAGGTACCCGACTGATGGCAGGGTGTGCAACTCTTCAAGCAAATGGTACCTCCTTGGATTTTCAAATAATCCGGATACTTTGCTGTTCTTGTCATTCAGATTTCCAAAGATAATGGCCCCTGATGGGCAGGCCTGCATACATGCAGTTTTAATTTCATTATCCCTGAGAGTCCTGTTTTCGAGTTTGGCCTGTAATTTTTTCTCCTGAATCCGCTGTACACAAAAGGAACATTTTTCCACTACTCCTCTCTCTCTTACAGTTACATCAGGATTTAAAACCATTTTACCAAGATCTGATGCTGTATTAAAATCAAATGCTTTATTATTAGTATACCGGAACCAGTTAAACCTTCTTACTTTATACGGACAGTTATTAATGCAATATTTGGTACCGATACAACGATTGTAGGTCATCTGGTTCAAGCCTTCACTGCTGTGATTGGTGGCTGAAACCGGACAAACATTTTCGCATGGTGCATTATCGCAGTGCTGACAGGGAAGAGGTTGGAAATAGACCTTCGGATCATCAGGTGAATCCGAATAATACCTGTCAATTTTTATCCAGTGCATTATCCTTCTCTTCCTAACTTCTTCCCGCCCCACAACAGGAATATTGTTCTCGGCCTGGCAGGCGATAACACAGGAATTGCATCCGACACATAAATTAAGATCTATTGCGAGGCCCCAGTGAAAACCATCATATCTCACTTCAGGATAAAGAGTCCTGTGCTTTGATTCATACTCCCCATGAAGCTCATTGCCCGATGCGGTGTTAATCTTATATTTGCTGAGAACAGTTTCTCTTACAATAGGTCTTCCTTCCATTGAATGATGGACCTGGGTCAGCGCTAACTGGCTTGGCTTTAATGTATTTTCTAATTTGTTCGTGAAAAAACCATAAACCCGGTTTCCTCCGGTTATTCTTATAAACGGATAAACATTTATACCCACATTATTTGCAACCGGGCCGGAGTTTGTATGTCCGTAACCCAGAGCAACCGACACTGTACCCTCTGCCTGGCCGGGCTGAATAAATGCAGGGAGGACGAACCCGTCTGCAAGCTTTATTAAATGTCCTGTCCGGATACCCAGTTTTTCAGCATCAGCAGGTGAAACAGCAGCCACGTTATCCCAGCAATGCCGTGACACCGGATCGGGTAATTCCATTAACCAGGGATTATTGGCATGCCTGCCATTTCCAAGCGCAACACTCTCATGGAAAACAACTTCAAACCCATCTGTTCCTTCTTTAACTAAGGTATTCAAGGCCCCTGCCAGCCCTTCCTTATTAAACAAAGCAGGTTTACTGTCGGGGATATCATAACTGAATACTCCATTGCCAAGGCTCAAATCCCAGAAATCCCTGAATTGTGACTGGGTTGACTTCGGGAAAAATTCCTTTTTCCAGTTTGTCATCAAATAATCATGCCAGGAAATTGAATTTCCTGACCATTTTAACAGTGAATCCTGAAACGAACGGGTATTAAAAAGAGGATTAATACATGGCTGGCTCAAGCTCAGCTGCCCTGGAATTATCTCGGCATCATCCCATGATTCCAGATAGTGATTGACCGGACATTCATACTTTGCTTTCCCGACTGTTTCGTTCAGGGAGCCTGTCAAATTTACTGTCAGTTCTGTCTTTTTTAATCCTGACAAAAACTTTTCTGAATCAGGGTAATCATATACAGGATTGACATTATACATAAACAATGCCTTTACCTTGCCGGCATTCAGATCGGTTATGAGTTCTTCTGATCTTCTGTCAATGCCTGCGGCAATGTTAAGATTACGGTTGAGATCGATGCAATCTGCATAATTACCTAAAAGAGAGTTTATCCCGTTAACAATGATCTGAATTTCAACATTATTTGTACCGGAAAGGACTATTGATTGGCCTTTTGATGCTAACAGGTTATCGACAAGTTCTGTAAGATCTGCCCTGCCGGTTACTCCGGTGAATTGTTCCGAGCCGGTTTTTGCAGCAATCCTGTTATACAATTCGGAAAGGAGCGATTTTTCTTCTGAAGGTTTAATTCTTATTCTTTTATCAGCATTGCTGCCGGTAAGGCTCATTCCCGATTCAAAGTGAATGTGCCGGAGCATCTTATTCTCCTGATTATCGGGTTTTCTTCTCGAGACATATTTTTGGATAAAATGAACCGGAGATACCCATGTACCAAGAAAGTCAGCATTAACTGAAACGACGTACCCGGCGTTCTGGAAATGATAATCAGGTATTACCGCCTTTCCAAAGCACATTAAATTGGCTTCCAAAACAGCGGAATATGAAACAGCATCGTATTGCACCCACCTGAAATTCCTGAAACGGACTCCGAATTCATTAATGAGCTTAATTGTTGAGGGGGAAATTACGGTTGAAGTCAGCAGAACAATTTCACCTTCAGCTGAATTGATTCTTTCAAGGTCCTTAATAATCTGTTCATCAATAGCATTCCATGAAACAGGTGAGTGATCAGATGTGGGAAACTTCAGACGTGCATCATCATACAGGCTTAGAACTGATGCCTGGACTCTTGCGGAAGTGCCCTCCCCGTTAAATGACGAAAGCAGATTGCCTTCTATTTTTATTGGCCTGCCATCACGTGTTTTGACAAGAATACCTGAATATTCATGACCGTCATAAAAACTTGTCGCATAGTATAAAGATTTGCCGGGAGTAATTTCAGGCGGATGTATCAGGTATGGAATAGCTTTCTGAACCGGTCTCCTGCAACTTGCTATCAAAGCTGCCGAAGAAAGACTAAAACCGAAAACTTTCAGAAAATCCCTCCTGGAAGAATACTTCTTTAAAAAATCAGTTTCAAACAATTCCAGAACCCGGCCTTTATGAGTCTCTTCAATATCCTTGTCATTGCCGGCAGTGATTCCCTGAAATTCTTCGACACTTTTCCAGTATTTTTTCATCATAGACTACTTTTTTCGAAAACCTGCTCTTAATAATGGCACTTCATGCATTCTGTACCTCCAATATCCCCGACAGTAACACTATCAGTCTCTTGTTTGCGGATCTTTTCCGAAAGATCCCTGTACTCCTCATAAAACTTGTTGTTTAGAAAATTAACATTCTTAGTGCGGTGGCAATTAATGCACCATCCCATAGTTAATTCATTCGCAAGTCCGATCCTGTCTGTCTTTTCAACGGGGCCATGACATTCCTGGCAGCTTATGCCTCCTGCACCTGCATGCTGTCCATGGCTGAAGAATACATGATCAGGCAGATTATACACTTTAATCCATTCAATAGACTTCAATTCCTCATAGTCCCTGATTATTTTAGCTATTTCAAACGCACCTGAACGTGTCCCGTTTCTCACCAACAGATGGCAGTTCATACAGACATTCTCCGGGGGAAACCCTGCCGATTTGCTGTAAGGAGCATAACTATGACAGTAAATACAATCTGTTTTATTCTGTCCGGCATGAACTGCATGCGAAAATTTTACAGGCTGATCGGGTGCATAACCCGGGGAATGACCAATTGCTATTGCGCCTGCAACAAGCGACCTGGTTATAAAAATACCTGTGAAAATAAGTACGATGAAGTGGATCCACTGTTTTCGTAATTTTTTGCTGATTATCAGGTCTGTGACTGAAATCAGAAATAAGATGGAAGCAATTATGAACAGGAAAAGATTTGTTACTACAGGTTTGTGTTGTTTAAGGCCCATAACTGTCAGTTTATCCATATATGATTTGATCAAAATTACCTCTTCGTCAGATAATTGAAATCCTTTGTGCACCTGTGTCATTTTTTTCCCTGCAGGATTGAGCAATACTTTCCCTAAATCAGCCGCACTTTTATCCAGGTACTTCATAGAAATATCCAGGGCATCCGGATTCCAGTTTAAAGTGTCCGATACCTGCGTATTGTGACAACTGGCACAGTTTATTGATTTATTCTCAAGGTATACAAGACCATAGAAAAGTCTTTCCCCCCTTATAAGGGCTTCAGTTTCAGAAATCCCCTGTTTATAAATTGTGGAATCATTCTCCTGTAATATATTTGAGAAGACCGGATTAATAATAACTGAGAGTAAAAAGAAAAGAAATAAATACCGTAATTTTTCTACCGGAAAAGAATTATGCATCAATAGTAAATTTTAGAATATTTATACTTAATGACCAGAATTAAGCTAAAATCTCCCAACAAAATCCATCCAACTCAAAAATATGAAAAGGAATAAAATTATATGAATTAATCCTGGAATTATTTCGTTTAAAGTAATATTTTGCTCAGGTTGCGGGTTACTTGTTTCCAACAAGCAACCGGCAACCTTCGACTTAAATTATAAGTTAAATTTAGCACTTTAAAAGTCAGAATAAACTAATTTCAAACATTTTATAGTTTGACCTCTGTTCGCATTCGGATTTTACCATAATTTTTTTACTTGTTGATCGTTTATCTTATATATATTTAAAATACCTGAATATGAAAAAGCTATTTTCAATTTCTCTTGTTTTGTTACTTTCAGTTGTTTTGATGCACAGCTGTAAAAAGGATAAGGGCGATCCTCCGGTTTTGCCGCCTTCTGAATCTATGACAATTGACTTCAGCAATTTTGATTCCGGCAAAAAAGGAGATGGTTCAATTTCCATTCCCAAAGGAACCCTAACCAGTAATTGGGAGTTTGCGGCAGGCGCCGCCATGTTATTTAACGCTGTAATTTATACTACTCTTGCAGTTCCAGTATATGCATTTCAGGTGGCGACTGAGCAGAAAGCAGTATATGTAGATAACGCTACCTGGCAGTGGACCGGTAATGCAACTCTGCTCAACGTAACTTATTCTGCACGTCTCACAGGTCAGATTACGACGTCAAATGTCGTATGGAAAATGTACATAACAAAACAGGGGACCGGTGGATATACCGATTTCCTGTGGTTTGAAGGGACATCTGCACTTGATGGCAAATCAGGACAATGGAAACTAAATGAAAGCCAGCAGAATCCGGTAGAGATTGTCAGGATCGACTGGACAATTGCCGGCAGCAGTATTGGCTCAGTCAAATACACATATACAAAGACTGGAAATACATTTGCCAACAGTTATATTGAGTACGGACTGACAACCGGCACATTAAATGCATACTATACAATCTATTACTACAATGCCCAGTATGAACAATTCTTTGATATGAACGTACTCTGGAGTACAACACTGAAAAATGGAAGAGTAAAATGCCTGAAATTCTTCGGGACTTCTGACTTTTACTGCTGGGACGGTAATTATCTGAATGTGACCTGTCAGTAATAACAGAAATGCTGCAATAGAAAAATAAAATATAAGATGGAATAAAATACCTCCCGTTTTTAATGGGGGGTATTTTTATCACCATTTTTTACTACTTTTCGCCCCTAAATTATAACAGGGTAAATATGTCAACAGGAAAAAAGGCTCTACTTTTTATTATTCTAATCCTGATTGCAGACCAGATTCTGAAATTATGGGTCAAAACTCATATGGTACTTGGACAGGAAATACATATTTTCGGTAACTGGGGCCTGCTTCATTTTATTGAAAACAACGGGATGGCCTTTGGAATGGAAATGGGTGGCAAAACCGGAAAAATCATTCTGAGTCTCTTCCGGATAGCAGCCATTTCAGGTATCGCATGGTTCCTGAACTCCCTTATAAAGAAAAGATCATACACCGGATTGATTCTTGCAGTCAGCGCCATACTTGCGGGAGCAATTGGGAATATTATCGACAGTGCTTTTTATGGAATAATCTTCAGTGAAAGCTATAGCCATCCTGCTGTTATATTTGGGCCTGAAGGAGGTTACTCCTCCTTTTTGCTGGGAAGGGTGGTCGATATGTTTTATTTTCCTGTTATTAACACCACCTGGCCCGACTGGTCGCCTTTCCGACCAGGAGAATCGCTTGTGTTTTTTCGTCCGGTATTCAATATTGCTGATTCTGCAATAACCTGTGGTGTATTGGCAATAGTGATTTTCCAGAAGAAAATGTTCAGGGATCTGAAATAAAATAAGTTCCTGAATGCTGGTTGCTTTTTGCCGGATAACCTTTAAATTTTTAAATTACAGCATCAGGATTGAGGTTTACCGGCAACAATCTCCGATGCAATTCAGAAGGGCGACGATACTATCGTGCTTCAGATAATAATATGTGTTTTTCCCTTCACGCTTCGATCCTAAAACTCCCTTGTCCTTAAGTATTCCAAGATGATGTGATGCTGTTGACTGTTCAATTCCTATCTGATTGTGTATCTCGGTAACGCTCTTTCTTTTACCTGGTTCGAGGCAGCCGATAATTAATATCCTGACAGGGTGTGCCATCGCCTTCATCATTCCTGCTGCCTTTTCGAGACTCTCCGGTTTCAAGCTTTTTATTTCCATTAATACTAAATTTCTTTCAACAAATATATTACAATTTTTACTGGAAGGCCTTCAACAATAGTATTACAGTGGCCTTACTAATTTAAAATTTAACATTTAATCCCTATTTTAGTATATTTGACGAAAATCCTTACATGTCTGACCTGGGGAATATAAAGAAACCTGTTAAGGAAGAAATGGCTCAGTTTGAAGCCTATTTCGGCAGGACGATGCAAAGCAAAATTCCCCTCCTGAAAATAATACTAAACTATATCTTCCGGCGTAAAGGCAAGCAGATGAGGCCTTTGCTTGTTTTCCTGAGCGCAAAGCTTAACGGGGAAATAGGTGAACCAACTTATGTTGCAGCAACTTTGATCGAACTTCTTCATACAGCATCCCTTGTTCATGATGATGTTGTGGATAATGCCAATGAAAGACGGGGTGCTCTTTCAATAAATGCTCTGTGGAACTCCAAGATCGCAGTTCTTGTGGGGGATTACATGTTGACAAAGGGAATGCTGATAAGCATTGAAAAAAACCGGATCGATATGCTTGAATTAGCCTCCGAAGCAGTAAAATCAATGACTGAAGGAGAGTTGCTTCAACTTCAGAAAGCAAGGAAGTTGAATATCAGGGAGGAAGATTATTTCCGGATCATCAAAGGTAAAACTGCAGCACTTATTTCAGCATGTACCGCATGCGGCGCAAGGTCAGCAACAAGTAATCCTGATACCATTCAGCTTATGAAAGAACTGGGGGAAAGTATTGGAATTGCCTTCCAGATCCGTGACGATCTCCTTGATTATGAAGGCAATGGACTGACGGGGAAAATATCAGGGAACGATATCAGGGAAAAGAAAATCACACTGCCACTGATTTATTCTCTTGAAAAAGCTTCACTTTCCAGAAAAAGACATATTCTGCACATCATCGGGAATAATAAAAAATCAAGATCTGAGGTAGACGAGGTAATCAGATTTGTTTCAGAGAACGGAGGTATGGAATATGCGGCGCTCAGAATGAATCAGTACCGGGATAAGGCGCTTGCAATCCTTGATACTTATCCGGAGTCGGAGGTAAAGGAATCACTCAGGGAGTTTGTTCGTTATACAGTTTCGAGGGATAAGTAGATATTTTAAATCCCGCCAACCGGCGTACAGAGGGGGAGTTTTATGCCACTTCCAGTCTGATCTTTGTAACTTTCTCCATATCAGAATTATAATATCTGGATCCCAGATAAAACAGAACTGTCCCAATCAGAAGAGCAAATGGAAGGATACTTATAGCAGTTTTTATATTCGAGAGGTCCGATATCTTTCCCAATACTATTGGTGCAGTAAATGAGCCCAACAGGTTTTGGACAGCGACAGCAATGGCATAGGAGGTTGCACGCATTCCGGGATGAATGACATCCTGAGTAACAGCTGCTGCTCCGGCCAAAAAGGTCATTACCCAGGCACCAAAAATGAACAATACGATAATTTGCCCCGTTCCCTTAAACAGGTATAAAGCAATAAAAAGCAATAAGGCTGAAATCATGGTCGAAATAGTCGGAAACAGAAGCCTGGCATTGGATTTCTTTTCCCTCCATTTATCAGTTAAATATCCGCCAAGCGGTGCCCCGATAAGCGCTAAAAGCATTACTGCTCCTGCCAATGTCCCGGCTAATTTTGGCTCAATCTTTAATTCAGATGCAAAATAGGTCGGGAGCCAGACAATCATAGCTGTTGTAACAAAAACAATTGCCGCCATTCCGAAATAAGTAAAAAGTACTGATGGTCTGGAAAGAAATTCTTTGAACATATCTTTTTTTTCCATCTTTATCTTTTGATTGCTCTTGTCAATGTAAGAAAGGTCAACTGTCTTATAATCTTTGACAAATAAGAACAATATCGCCACAAGAAGTCCTGGAATCGCAACAAGTCCAAATGCATGTTTCCAACCAAGCGACGCAGCAATAAGGCCACCCATTGAGACTCCTATAGCGGACCCAATGGGGATTGATGCATTCCAGAATCCCATAATCTTGGATCTTTTTTCTAATGGATACATTCCTGAAATTAAGGCAGTCCCACCGGGAGCGTAGCCTGCTTCACCAAATCCTATCAGGATTCTTGCCATAAACAGCTGGACATAATTTCCTGTGAAAGCGCACAATGCGGTGGCAAGACTCCAGACAATTGCCATGATCCCAATAGTTTTTGTCCTGCTCCAGCGGTCAATCACCAGGGAAACGGGAAATGTAAGGATGCCGATTGAAAGGTAAATTATTGATACCAGCCAGCCGCTTTGTGTGGCGTTAATCGACCATTCTGCCTGGATAAATGAGAACATGGAGTTTACAACCATCCTGTCGGCATAATCAAAAACATATAACAGGAAGAGTAAAATGAAAACGTAGTTTGAATACCTTTTCGAAAAAAGATATCCTTTCTGATCATAAGTATTTTTCATAGAGGTTTTAATAGGTTTTCCTTAGACCAAGTAAATAAAAATTAGCCATTGTTGATGTTTTTATTGTAATTTTAAGTCTTTATACTTACTTAAAGCAAGAATTACAGGGTTTATTTTTTTGTATAATCCAAATATTAAGCAGATGACAACATTACGACAAATTGAGGAATTTCTTGGATCCGAACCCCTGGCAATGGCCGGAGTATCGCGTAACCCGAAAAAATTTGGCTATGCAGCATTCAAGGAATTAAAGGCAAAAGGAATGAACCTGATTCCTGTAAATCCACATGCGGAGGAGATCCTTGGGGCAAAAGTTTATCATGATATCAAAAGTCTTCCTGATGATGTCCGCGGACTTATTATCATGACGGGTAAAAACCAGACAGCAGGAGTGATAAGGGAAGCAAAGGAGAAAGGGATAAAACAGATCTGGGTACAACAGATGGCCGATAGCAAAGATGCGATTAAAGAGCTCGAGGGATCTGGTGTTAATTTTATAACAAAAGAATGCATTCTGATGCATTATAAACCAAACAGCATACATAAATTTCATCGTACAATCAATAAATTGTTCAGAAGGTTTCCCAGGTAACATATTATTTGTAGTATACCCCAAATAGTCTTTCGCTCATTGCCTTACAAACTGATAATGATTGTACACTTCCGGCAAAAATAATGACCTGAGAAAGAGTGGCCAGTTTTTGTTACCGGTCAGTAAACCTCTTTGTGCAGAAGGGAAATATGATATTTTCCCTTCGCTCAAAATAAATGATAATCAGGTTTTTAAAGGATTCACATCACTTGCCAGCAAAATAAAAAGGTTCAGGACTGTTACCATAGACGGATATAATGGTGTATTTTTTGACATTTTTCAGGTTCAGCTTGATAAAATCCTCGCGAAGGATGGCTACAAGATTTCATGGAAAAAGACTTCCGTTTTTTACAAGCCAGAATGGCAGATCCTTGAAATGACTGCTCCTTTCTTGGGCGGGGATGATCCTCTTTTCGGGAGAAGGACAACCTTGACCCTGGAAGATTATTTCATTATGGAAAGGCTTAGATCAGTCCGACCCGAAGAGTATTATGATATCAATATTTTGATAGGTCCGGGTGCGGCACTGGCCGCATGGGAAGGACTGATTATCTATATTGACATCCCAAAAAATGAAATTCAGTTCCGTTCGAGGGCAGGCACCATTTCAAATCTTGGAACAGCAGCTGTTTCCGATCCGAAAGTAATGTATAAACGATTTTACTTCATCGACTGGATTGTTCTGAATAAACATAAACAAAAAACTCTGCCTTCCGTAGATATATTCGTCGACGGACAACGAGCGGAAATGCCGGTTTGGATTGAAGGACCAATTTTGAGGGAATCCCTTTGGCATATGAGCCGGAATGTTTTCAGGGTAAGGCCATGGTTTGAACCCGGAGCATGGGGCGGGACCTGGATAAAGAATAATATTACCGGGTTGAATAAAAACGTACTTAATTATGCGTGGTCGTTTGAGCTTATCACTCCTGAAAACGGTCTTCTGATCGAAAGTTCAACTGTTCTCTGCGAGGTTTCGTTCGACTGCCTTATGTACCAGGAGGCAGAAGCTGTTTTAGGAGATTGTTATCAGAAATTCGGTACTGATTTCCCTATCCGGTTCGATTTTCTTGATACATTCGAAGGCGGTAATCTTTCACTGCAGTGCCATCCCCGGCTACAGTATATGAAGGATAATTTCGGTGAGAATTTTACACAGGAAGAGACGTATTATATTCTTGACACCAAAGATAATGCAAGTGTCTTTCTGGGTTTCCGCGATAATATTGAACCTGAAAATTTCAGAAAGGAACTTGAAAATAGCGTTGAACATAACACAGCCTTCGATCCTGAAAAATATATCTTACGGCACCAGGTAAGGAAACACGATCTTTTGCTTATTCCATACGGCACAATTCATGGTTCCGGAAAGGACAATCTTGTTCTTGAAATAAGCACAACACCTTATATTTTTACCTTCAAGATGTATGACTGGTTAAGGCCTGATCTTGACGGGAAACCCAGAACGCTGAATATTGACAGGGGAATGACCAATCTTTTCTTTGACAGAAAAGGAGATTATGTGAATGAGAATCTAATCGCGAGGCCGGAAATGCTTGACAGTGGTTCAGACTGGAGGTTATTCCATCTGCCGACCCATGAAACTCATTCATACGATATTCATCGCTATCATTTTCAAAGTACAATTGATATCCTGACAAACAACAAATGCCTGGTAATGAGTCTTACAGAGGGTCAAAGCATAGATATTGAAACAATGAATGGATTCAAAACAGCTTTTTGTTATGCTGAGACTTTCGTCATTCCGGCGGAAGCTGAAAGCGTAAGAATAACAAACAATTCATCATCAGAAGCTGTGCTTGTTATGGCATTTATGAAATAGGGAAATAAATAAATATATGAAGAAGTCATTTTTATTATTTGCACTGACCTTATATTGTTCAGTGTTACTGTTGAAGGCTCAGTCATTCACCAATTCCGAGGATGAACTGGTGAATGGTTATTCGGGTAAAATCTCAGGTACTGATTTTGAGTATCACTCGTGCATCCCCGGGCTTCGACAGAGCATTATTATCAGGGCTGAAAGCGCTAATGATTTTATGGAGTGGGAAACTGATGCTCCCTTTCTCAGGGAGAAAAAGAAATATACAGCATTCATCTGGGTTACAGCAATCGGCTCCAGTCCCGGAAATGCCCGAATGTATCTTACGACTGACCTGAACCACAGGTTTGGTTTCAATACTGATGGCCTTCCGGCCTGGACCATGGATTCAGATGATGGTTCCAGTCTGAGCTTTAATTCAATAATGACCGATCAGCACGGAGATCACCACGGATACATGATATTGCGGATTCCATCGGGAAAACTGATTAAGGGAAAACCTCTCAGGATCAAAGTTTCAGGAAGCAAATCAAATCTTACATCATGGTACATGACCTATAAACAACAGGTTAAAACCGGGGTGGCTCTTAATCCCTTTCCCGCTATCATTAAGCAAAACAATGCACTCCTTCAGCTTGTTGAAGCAGCAATATTCTATTTTGGGAAAGAAACCGATTGTAAAATCTATGCCAATGATAAGCTGGTTTCCAGTGCACCTTTGAAATTTGGCTATAACACAGTAAACATAGGACTTCCACCGGTTCTGAAACCATCCAGAATCAATCTTAAAGTCATTGCCGGTGATTTTTCAGTGTCAAATATTGTTACTCTTAATCCTGTTAAAAAATGGAATGTGGATTTTATCCAGCATTCGCATACTGATATCGGCTATACCAGGTCACAAACCGAGATCCTGGCAGAGCATCTCAGGTATATTGATTATGCTCTTGATTACTGTGACGCAACAGACAATTATCCGGACAATGCAAAATTCAGGTGGACCTGCGAAGCATCATGGCCCGTGGATGAGTTTCTAAAATGCCGGCCTGCAGAACAGGTCGAACGTCTTATCAGACGTATAAAGGAAGGCCGCATTGAAGTTACAGGTATGTATTTCAACTTCGATGAGCTCCCGGATGAGCAAATATTGGCTGCTTCGCTAGCAGCTGCAGGCCGGATCAGGGCCAGAGGCATCCCTGTAACTCTTGCGATGCAAAACGATGTAAACGGGATTGGCTGGTGTATGAATGACTATTTCAACCAGCTTGGCATTAAATACCTTAATATGGGCACACATGGACATCGTGCACTTATCTGTTTTGACAAACCAACAATGTTCTGGTGGGAATCTCCCTCCGGAAATCGGATCCTTACTTTCAGGGCTGAACATTACATGACCGGAAATACTCTTCTTGAGATCCAGAACGGGGACCTGAATAAGTTCCAGTACAACCTGCTTACATATTTGAAGAACCTTGAAACCATGAAATATCCGTTTGATGAAATGGCTATTCAATTATCAGGCTATCTGACAGATAATTCACCTCCTTCAACACTGGCAAGCGAAATGATAAAAAAGTGGGATGAAGTTTTCGAGTGGCCTAAAATTTCGAATACAACGACTGAATCATTCTTCAGGAAGATGGAGAAAGAACACGGAAACGACTTCCCTGTAATAAGAGGGGCATGGCCAGACTGGTGGACTGACGGTTTCGGTTCAGCTGCAAGAGAGACTTCAGTCACCCGAAAAGCGGCTGCCGCATTTAAAGCAAATGCCGGAGCTCTTTCAATGGCAGCCATTGCAGGCATTAAGCTTCCTGAAGGTACTAAAAGTAAAATTGACCTGGTTAATGATGCCCTGATGTTTTATACCGAACATACCACAGGATATTCTGAGAGTGTCAGAGAGCCATTCAGCCAGCCTACTATGGAGCAAAGGGCTCTGAAGGAATCCTATGCATGGGAAGCTAACCGACGTACTGCATCACTTGGGGAGGATGCATTGGGATTATTGCAAAGCATGTTTAAAAGGGAAAAAGAACCATCTCTGATTGTCTTTAACACCCTGAATTGGAATAGATCAGGCCAGGCGGTGATTTATGTTGATCACCAGATAGTCCCGCGGGGAAGTACAGCAGGAATATACGATATTGACGGAGCTCGTGTTCCTGTACAGGCCCTGTCGTACCGCTCTGACGGAACATACTGGACAGTATGGCTGGATGATATCCCGGCGTTTGGATTTAAGAAATACCTGATCCGTCCCCTTAATGGAGAAACCAGCAAAATCAGCAGGGAAGCACCGGCATTGCTTGAAAACAAGTGGTATAAAATCATTCCTGACTATTCAAAAGGAATCATCAGATCCTGGTTTGATAAAGATCTATCACTTGAACTTGTAGACAAGAATTCAGAGTACGGGATGGCTGAATTTATCCTCGAGCAGCTCGGAAACAGAAGCCAGATGGAAAGGAAAATGCTTGTTGATTTTAAAAGAACTCCACTTGATACAATATGGTTTGATTCGGTTACACAAGGTCCTGTTTTTAACAGCATCCGGTTCTATGGTGAATCTGAAACAACAATTAATCCAAAAGGTTATTCATTCGAAATAAGGCTTTACAATACCGAAAAGCGGGTTGAAATTGTCTGTTCAATCATTAAAAAAGGCATCACAGATCCCGAAAGTTTTTACATCGCTTTCCCGTTTAATCTTAAGGACGGTAAACACTTTACTGAAGTACAGGGGGGAATAATTGAAACGGGCAAAGATCAGATCAAAGGCTCTTCCAACGACTGGTACACTGTTCAGAATTTCACCACCGTCAGGAACTCAGAAACACAGCTGGTTATGGGTTGCAATGAAATGCCATTGATGCAGCTTGGAGCTATCAATACAGGACGATACCAGGCCGGGGCATTGCCTCAGAGTACACATGTCTTTTCATGGCCGATGAATAATTACTGGGTCACTAATTTCAATGCCGACCAGAGGGGAGGACATACCTGGACCTATTGCCTGACAACATCAGATGATATTTCAGACAGCTTCGCATCCCGTTTCGGGTGGGGCTCACGGGTACCATACCTGACAAGGATCCTTCCGGGTGAAGGTACCGGGGATGATGAAAGCGAGGGGTCATTTATTGAAGGATGGCCTGTGAATGTCCTTCTGATAAGTGCCTATCCTTCTGATGATGGAAAAACAATACTTATCCATCTGCGGGAGACAGATGGAAAAGAGGCTCACCTCAGCCTTAATAACGGAATTACCGGCAAACAACTCGATATCTCAGGATCTGATGTTACCGGCAGACCCATTATTGATTCTGATAATATCATAAAACCTCTTGAATCAAAATTCTTTTTAATACAAACAGGTTTTTAATTTATAAATAAGATGAACTTTGTAACTTGACCAGATGATTAATGAATATAACCAAAATCCAATGCAGGAACCCGGATATTTACACAGCACTGAGTTTACAGTAAGAGACTATGAATGTGACATACAGGGTGTGGTGAACAACGCAAATTATCAGCACTATCTTGAGCATGCAAGGCACGAATTCCTGACATCACGGGGGATCAGTTTTGCCAGGCTCCACGAAGAAGGAACTGACCTCATCGTAACAAAAGTTGAAATTGAGTATAAATTTCCTTTAAGAAGCCGTGACATGTTTAGTGTAAAGACAAATATTCAGAGGGAGGGAAATATCAGGCTTGCGTTCCTGCAGGATATTTACAGGACAGATGATATGAAGCTCATTGTGCGCGCAAAGATTACGGGGGCCGCAACAAAGAACGGGAAGCCGGTTTACCCGGGGGAAGTACTTAAAAAGCTTGGATTAGATTAAAATAAAAATTGAAATAAAGAAATAAAATGAAACACAAGAAATTGACAACTACCGGGTTATGCATAGCGGCCTTTATGATCTTTACTATGTTCAACACCTACTCACAGTCTATTGAGGGCGACTGGTACGGGAAAGCCAATATACAGGGAATAGAACTCAGGCTCGTCGTTCATGTAAAGTCTGCTGACCAGGGTTATACTTCCACCTGGGACAGTCCCGACCAGGGAGCATTTGGGATTGCCTCAACAACTACAGCCTTCAGCTTTCCCGATTTTTCATTCACTCATGCGGGAGCCGGGTTTAAATATGCCGGAAAAGTAAATACCACATATACCGAAATAACGGGTAAACTTGAGCAGGGAGGACTTAAGCTCGACATTACTTTCGGAAGAACACCTATTGAAGCAGCTTCTAACAGCCCTGATGGCCTGAAGCTGAAATATGATAAGCAGGAAGTTTACATAACCATGAGGGATGGTGTGAAGTTGTTCACATCGATATATACACCAAAGAACGCTTCTGTAAATCATCCCATCTTGCTTAACAGGACACCTTATAACATAGAACCCGGAGGGCCATCCAATTTTAATTTCTTTATGCAGCTTTATTCAAGATATGTGGAAGAAGAATATATAATGGTTTATCAGGATGTCAGGGGAAAATACATGAGCGAAGGTGTGTTTGAAGATATCAGGCCTGTTATCCCGGTAAAGAATAACAATAAAGATATTGATGAAACAACTGACACATGGGATACAGTTGACTGGCTTATCAGGAATGTCAGGAATAACAATGGAAATGTTGGTATTTTCGGAATATCATACCCCGGATTTTATTCCACCATGGGAATTATTAATGCACATCCGGCTGTAAAGGCTGTTTCTCCCCAGGCTCCGGTTACTGCATGGTTCATAGGTGATGATTTTCACCATAATGGTGCATTCTTCCTGCAAGACTGTTTTAATTTTTATTACAGCAACGGGCAGCCTCACAGGAAGCCAACGCGGGGGGGACACCCGTCATTCAGATATCCGGTTCCGGATAATTATGAGTTCTTTTTATCTCTTGGTGCAGTCAAAAATATTGCTCCTAAATACCTGGGGGACAGCATTAAATTCTGGAACGATGCATTTTCACATCCCGATTATGACGATTTCTGGAAGACACGGGATCCGCGCCAGTATCTGAAGAATGTGACTCCGGCTGTAATGACGGTGGGCGGATGGTTCGATGCTGAAGACCTGTACGGAGCCCTTAACACATACGAAGCAATTGAAAAGCAGAATCCTGCTGAAACAGGGAATTTCATTGTAATGGGCCCCTGGTCTCACGGACAGTGGGCTTTTGGTGCAGCTAAAAATCTTGGTAATATTTACTGGGGACTTGATGCAAACCAAAAATATGTAGTCCAGGAGGAAAACTTCTTTAATTATTACCTGAAGGGAGTCGGGAATCCCACACTTCCTGAGGCTTTAATATTTGTCACAGGATCCAATGAATGGAAAGAATTTGCAACCTGGCCTCCGAAAAATACTGTCGAAAAGAATCTTTATTTTCATTCCGGCGAAGCTGCATCATTCCAGCCTCCGGTGACCAAAACATCTTTTGATGAATATGTTTCTGACCCATCGAATCCGGTACCATATACAGAAGATGTCCATACCAACAGAACAGAAGCATATATGACTGACGATCAAAGGTTTGCTTCAAGACGTCCCGATGTAATGGTTTATCAAACTGATATCCTCACTGAAGATATAACTCTGGCAGGGCCTGTAAATGCTGATCTCTTTGTCACAACGACAGGAACAGATGCTGATTTTGTGGTTAAACTGATTGACGTTTTTCCTCCCGATTCAAAAGCTGATGACCCTGATTTGAAATATCCGCTTGGAGGTTATCAGATGCTTGTCCGAGGTGAGGTTTTCAGAGGTAAATACCGCAAAAGCTTCGAGAAGCCTGAACCTTTTGTCCCCGGACAGGTGACCGAAGTAAGATATGAGATCCCTGATGTTGCGCATACATTTAAAAAGGGGCACAGGATTATGGTCCAGGTTCAGAATTCATGGTTCCCTCTTGTTGACAGGAATCCGCAGAAATTCATAAATATTTACAAGTGCTCCGACAGTGACTTTCAGAAAGCAACCCAGAGGATATATCATGATTCCAGAAATCCTTCACATATAAAGGTTAACATCCTTCAATAAAGAACCGGATTATGATTTTATGAACATAAAATATCTTTATTTTGTTTCCATATAAATAATTGATACAAATCCAGAATTATGGGAAAAAAGAATTTTACCAGAAGGCAGTTCCTGGCTACAATGGCAGCAGGTACCGGAACAGTGATTATGGGCAACGCAGTAAATGCAATTCCTTTAGAGATGAATGCCCGGATGTTCGACCCTTTTCAGATGGTCACCCTGGGAAAGACAGGGATCAAAACCACACTTCTGGGCATGGGAACAGGGTATAGCGGCTATAACCGTTCCTCAAATATTACAAGGGCGGGTGTTGCAGAATCTGTTATCAGGGCTGCCTATGAAAGAGGTATCCGTTATTTTGACTGCGCCGACAGTTACGGAACGCATCCTTTCACCCAGGCCGCACTTAAAGGTATCCCCAGGGAAAAATATGTACTGGGAACAAAAATGTGGGTGACAGCAGGGGGCATTCCTGAAAAGGAGAGGCCTGATTCGGCAATTGTCGTTGACCGTTTCAGAAAAGAACTGAATACTGATTATATTGATCTTGTCCAGCTGCATTGCATGACAACAGGAGAATGGTCTGACGAGCAGAAGAGATTTATGGACGGTCTTGAAAACCTGAAAGCAAAAAAGATAATCATGGCACATGGATTATCGGTACATTCCTTTGATGCACTCAAAGTGGCTTCTGAGCATCCGTGGGTAGATGTGATCCATGTCAGGATAAATCCTTTTGGAGAAGCCATGGATCAACGTGATCCTTCGCTTGTTGTTCCGGTTATTGAAAAGTTCCATAAGGCAGGAAAAGGGGTGATTGGAATGAAGCTGATAGGCGGGGGTAAGCTTAAGGATGACCCTCAGAAGATTGAAGAATCGCTCAAATTTGTTCTGGGACTTGGAACTGTTGACATGATAATAATCGGTTTTGAAAAGCCGGAGCAGATCGATAATTATATTGAAAGGATTAAGAAGGTTCAAAAAGGATAAGACGGTTTTAATCATTTGTAAACCACCCTGTCCGCCAGCTGGCGGACACCCCTCCTTCAAAAGGAGGGGAAAGGATTGATTTACAACACATAAACTTTCTCCTCCTTGAAAGGAGGAGTACCCCTGACGTTTACTGTCAGGGGGGAGGTGGTTGATTTTTAATATTCTAATTTATTTTATAATGTTTAAGAGACTGATTTCATTTTTGGCCATCACATTAATCCTTATTCCGCAATCCGCAAGATCTCAGGATGGAAGCTTATCCAATATTCTGAAGCCGGGAGCAGAGCTTATAAAGCTGGCTGGTGATTTCAGCTTTACCGAGGGCCCTTCATCCGATAAAGCCGGTAATGTCTATTTCACCGATCAGCCGAACGACAGGATAATGGTGTGGAGCACTGAAGGAAAGTTATCGACATTCATGCAGCCTTCGGGTCGTTCAAACGGACTCTTTTTTGACAGCAGGGGAAACCTGTGGTCGTGTGCAGACGAGAAAAACGAGCTCTGGTGCATCAGCCCAGAAAAAAAAATTGAATCAATCCTGAATACATTTAACGGCAAGCTACTTAATGGTCCGAATGATCTCTGGGTTGCTCCTGACGGAAGTATTTTTTTTACCGATCCTTTTTACAAAAGACCATGGTGGGGCCATTCCGAAATGCCCCAGGAAAAGCAGTGTGTCTATTTTCTGGGCACCGATCATAAAACCCTGAAACGGGTTGAGGAGGAGCTGCTGCAACCTAACGGAATAGTTGGAACTCCCGATGGAAAAACACTCTATGTTGCTGACATAAAAGGCAATAAAACCTGGTCCTTCCAGATCAATTCCGATGGTAGCCTGTCTGGTAAAAAGCTTTTTTGTGAATTGGGATCTGATGGCATGACAATCGACCTGAAAGGGAATATTTATCTTACAGGTAAAGGAGTCACTGTATTCGATAAAACAGGTAAAAAACTCGGAAACATACCTGTGCCTGAAAACTGGACAGCAAATGTTTGTTTCGGTGGGAAGGACAGAAAATCGCTTTTCGTTACTGCAAGCAAGGGTCTGTATATGATAAGGACACGTACGAAAGGAGTCAGTTGATCAGCAAATAGGTCCGCCTTATCAAATCTTTAACATTTTTTTGTCTCCGTGAAAATAAAAATATTTATTATTGTATCCTGATTTAATATTTTAGATCAAATCAAGTATTAACAAATACGTTGCAAATACAGGCATAAATGGAAGGGACTCGCAGAGCAGATATAAGACCGGGAATTGATGTAATGGTAGAACTCACTGAAGACAAACGCACCGGACGGCTTACAGGTGGCAAGGTAAAAGAAATACTCACTTCGGCTCCTATTCATCCGCATGGAATTAAAGTAAAGCTTGAGAACGGTTTGGTTGGAAGAATCAAGCAGATAATACAGTCTAACTGATCCCCGGTTTAGTAAGTCATAACCCGTTTCCAGCGGGTTTTTCTATGGAAATCAAATCTGTTGTTTTATTTCTTCATATTTTTAAGCTAAATTTGGATTGTGTGGAGATCCACTTTCCATACAGTAGTTAAGTTTCTAACTCAAATCCGTTTAAAATGAAGTACGAGGATTTCGTTATCACTACTTTAGGCAAAGGGAGTGTCATTTCACCTCTTAAGACCTCGCAGCGGGAAGACAGTCCTGTATATAAATTCGTAAATGACAATGAGCGGATTCTTTATGAGGTTTCACTGGATGATTTTTACAGATATAAGCAGACCGGGGAGACTCCGGTTTCATTTGAAAAGGCCGGACCCAAGGAAACAATCTTTTTTGAACCTGCAAAAACAAAAGTTGCAATAGTGACCTGCGGAGGATTGTGCCCCGGGTTTAACAATGTCATACGGGCGCTTGTCAACCAGCTTGTTTACAGGTATGGCATCACCCGTATACTTGGAATACAATACGGTTATGAAGGACTCATTCCGAAATATAACCATTCAGTGATTGAGCTTACACCTACAATGGTAAGCGATATCTATCAGTCAGGCGGCACTATTCTCGGCACATCAAGGGGCAATCAGGATGTCGGGCAGATGGTTGACACTCTTGAAATCCTGAATATCAATGTCATTTTCTGTATCGGCGGTGACGGTACCCTCAGGGGAGCCCATGCAATTTACAAGGAGATCGAAAAAAGAAAACTCAAAATATCAGTGGCCGGCATTCCGAAAACGATTGACAACGATATTGATCTGATGCAGAAATCATTCGGTTTTGAAACAGCTTTCTCGATTGCAAATGATATAATCATGAATGCCCACAACGAAGCTCACGGAGCTTACAACGGCATTGCGCTTGTAAAGCTTATGGGCCGCGATTCGGGTTTTATTGCCGCAAGCGCCGCACTTGCAGTCCAGGAAGTGAATTTTGTCCTTATCCCTGAAGTGCCATTTGATCTTTATGGTCCGAGGGGCTTTTTGAAGGTCCTGAAAAAACGACTTGAAGAGAGGCATCATGCTGTAATAGTTGTTGCAGAAGGCGCAGGACAGGAATTTTTTGAGAATGAAAACGCAGAACTAGATGCTTCCGGTAATGTCAAGCATAAAGATATCGGGATCTATCTCAAGGAGAAGATCAGGGAAGAATTTAATGCCAAAGGATTTCCACACTCAATAAAATATATTGATCCAAGCTATATCATCAGGAGTGCCCCGGCAAATGCAAATGACAGCAAATTCAGCAATCTTCTAGCCCAGAATGCCGTCCATGCTGCTCTGGCCGGTAAAACCGACTTCGTTGTGGGATACTGGAATTACGAATTTACCCTGATTCCCATTTCAATGGCGGTGGCAAAAAGGAAAAAGATAGATGTTGAAGGGGAATTGTGGTGGAATGTTCTTGAAGCAACAGGCCAGCCCATAAGCATGAAAAATCATTAATATGATCAGGACCATCATTTTTGACCTTGGAAATGTGCTTATTAGCTTTATCCCTTCTGAATATCTGAAGAAGAAAAACTATCCTTCAACAATAAGAAATATAATCCTTGCTGATATTTTCCAAAGTGAGGAATGGAAGAAGCTTGACAATGGAGATATAACCGTTAATGAGGCTATCGACTCTATTGCCCTCAGATCTGCCCTTAAAAGGGAGGAAATAGCCCTTGTTTTCAATTTCAGGGCTGATATAATGTTTCCCCTTGATGACAACGTCAGACTTCTTCCTGAGCTAAAAAAACAGGGTTTTGGGGTATATTACCTTTCCAACTTCCCCCTGGATACTTTTGAAGACATAAGAAATGACTATTATTTTTTCAGGCATTTCGATGGAGGCATCATATCCTCAGAGGTAAAACTCTCAAAACCCGATGCCAGAATATACAGATGTTTTCTTGACAGATACTCATTAAATGCCGGAGAATGCCTTTATATTGATGATATCGAGGAAAATGTCAGGGCCGCAGAATCAACAGGGATGCAGTGTCTCCTGACATATGGATCTCCGAAAATCGCTTCTCTGATCGAGGAAAAACTGAATATCAGGTTGGGAAATTAAATTTTAAATGGTACTGCATGGCTTACTTTGGGTTTTCCTGACTTTTATTAGCCTGACAATACATGCTCAAACAATCACCCAGACTTTAAAGGGGGTTGTAACCGACAAAGAGACCGGCAGGCCGCTGGCCGGGGCAAATATTCTGATTCTAAATACCGAACCTCTCTCCGGGACATCAACCGATGGTGAGGGTAAATTCAGGCTGAATGCTGAAATAGGAAGGATCTCGGTAAAAGTGACATTCCTTGGATACGAGGACCTATTTATAAATGATATTCTGATTGCTTCCGGTAAGGAAATTTATATTCCGGTCGGGCTTCAGGAGAAAGTCATTCAGACTGGAATGGTTATTGTCAGACCAGGAGATTCAGGAAAATCAAGTCTGAATCCCATGGCCACGGTAAGTGCCACTACAATCAGGACAAAAGATGCGATGCGATATGCCGGGGGATTCTATGATCCCTCCAGGATAGTGAATGCATTTGCCGGGATAAGCAACGCAAACAATGACTACAGTAACGATATTGTCATCCGGGGTAATTCATCTCGCGGATTGTTATGGCGGCTTGAGGGAATTGAGATTCCTAATCCTAACCATTTCAGTGACGGGCAGGGAGGGAGCGGAGGTGCATTTTCAGCGATAACATCAAATGTGATCGACAATTTTGATTTTTTCACCGGGGCATTTCCTGCTGAATACGGGAATGCCTTTTCAGGTGTAATGGATCTGAACCTGAGAAAAGGCAACTCTGATAAACGCGAATATGCATTTCAGACAGGAATGATAGGTGCCGAAATTTCAATGGAAGGTCCCTTTTCAAAAAGATCCGACGCTTCTTTTCTGTTCAACGCACGGTATACAAGCTTCAAATTCCTTAGCGATCTGAAAATAATTGATCTTGAAGAAACAAACGTCGCCCCATGCACCAGGGATCTGATTTTCAATATTAACCTGCCTCTACGTAATGCCGGATCAATTAATTTTTTCGGCCTGCTTGCATCGAACCGGATAGGTAAAAAAGTGGTTCGCGACTCATCATCCTGGAAGACACTCTCAGACAGGTGGGAAGAAATGGGTCTGCAAAGCTCAGGGACATTCGGCGCAAAATACATTTATACTATGCCTGATGCAAAGACATATCTTAAATCAGTGATAGCATATTCCTCCTGCTCAGATTCATGGTATGAAGGTTATATCGACTCATCATATATCCGAACCAACAGCTATTCTTCAGATTACAGATATCCCTCGTTCAGATACTCTTTCCTGGTCAATCATAAGCTGAACCAGAAGAACATTTTCAGAACAGGTGTCAACCTGAATTTTTTGTCAGGCACAATGTCTGATTACAGACTTAATTCCACCGGCGGATTTGATACTCTTCTTGATCCCTCTGTAAGAGGCAATATATACCAGAGTTATTTTCAATGGAAATACAGAAGTGCATCAAATTTTGAATTTATTGCCGGATTACATTTTATGAAGTTCTCATTGAATGATCAGGCAAGCCTCGAGCCAAGGTTTGGTATTCGCTGGCAAATGGCTCCGGGAAACGTTTTTCTTGCCGGATTCGGACTTCACTCCAAAACTGAATCGCTCGCAGTTTATAATGCTTTGATCAGAGACAAGAATGGGATAAGGGGACTTCTGAATAATGACCTTGAACTTTCAAAATCCCTTCACTGGGTTGCGGGACTGGACCTGATGATGACTGAGGATTTAAGGTTCCGGATCGAGGGCTATATCCAGTATCTTTTCAATGTCCCGATTGTTAATAAAATCACCAGTCAGTATTCAACCATAAATGCCGCGGAAAGGCTTACTGATGCAGTGCTGGAGAATGCAGGGACAGGAATGAACAATGGAATAGAAATTACTTTTGAAAAAGCTTTCAACCGGAATTATTATTTCCTTATTACCGGATCCATTATGGATTCGTGGTACAGGGCCGGAGACAAGAGGCGTTATAACTCTTACTATAACACAAGGTACATTTCAAACATTATCGGTGGTAAGGATTTTCCCGTCGGAAGGAACAAAAGAAACAGTATTGGAATAAACAGCCGATTTATTCTCAGGGGAGGGTACAGATATACTCCGGTAAATGAATACCAGTCACTGAAGAGTAAAAGGATAATATATGATAATTACCAGAGTTATAAAAATCAATTGCCTGATTTCATCCGGTTCGATGCAGGTATCAATTTCCGAAAGAACCATCCCGAATATTCCTGGATAATAATGCTTGATATTCAGAATGCGACTGGCAGGAGAAATATTTATAGGAGAAGGTACAGTTACGAAAATGGTCATATCATTTCAAATGATATTCTCAGCCTTGGAATGGTTCCGGTATTTAATTTCAGGGTGGAATTCTAGAAAGGGTTTCTAATTTATTCTAAACCCCCTCTTAATCTCCCCCAAAGGGGGAGAAAAACCTATTGACATATTATAATCCTTTTAATATGCTTGACGCTTTTCCCCCGCCAACTGGCGAGGGAATTATAAGTGGAGGACTAAGTTTTGGCAGAATTTCCTTTAAGTATTCCGTACTCTCTTCCTGAACCATGGAATTTAATCAATTCTCAGGGACTTAACAGGAGTTTGCTCCTTATTTATATATTTGTTAATGAGACATATATCAGATTTTTATTGAGCTTTACTTAAAATGTGATTCAGGGGCGGTTTTTATAGAATTTAGTTAAAATCTGTGCCCTGCTCCTGCCCACAAGTCTTTCAAGTTCCCCTGCAGATGTTTTTTTAATTTTTTCGGGTGATTCAAAAGTCTTCAACAAGATCTCCTTTGTTTTTGGTCCGATACCTTTAATCTCATCCAGTTCTGATTTTGTCATTCCCGATGAGCGTTTGTCACGATGGAAATTAATCCCGAACCTGTGAGCTTCATTTCTCATTTGCTGGATCAATTTCAGACTGAATGAATTTTTATCAAGATATATTGGGACAGAGTCCCCCGGGAAATATATTTCCTCAAGTTTTTTTGCAATTCCAATAATTGTTACATTCTCCCTTAATCCAAGCTTATCAAGGCTCTTCACCGCTGACGAAAGTTGTCCTTTTCCTCCGTCAATAACAATAAGCTGAGGAACCGGGTTATTTTCTTCAAGCATCCTTTTGTACCTCCTGTAAATAACCTCTTCCATTGAAGAAAAATCATCCGGACCGGTAACAGTTTTTATATTGAAATGCCTGTAATCCTTTTTGCTTGGCTGTCCGTTACGAAATACGACACATGCGGCAACCGGATCCTTTCCCATGATATTTGAATTGTCAAAGCATTCAATATGAACAGGAATGACGGGCATATGAAGGTCATTTTTTACTTTTTCAAGATTTTTTCCAGTTCTTGAGACAGGCTTATGTTCAAGCAGTTTTTTCCTTTGTTCAAGCTTGTAATAGATAGCATTCCTTTCAGCGAGCTCCAGGAGCTTGAGTTTTTCTCCGATCTTAGGAATTGTATATCTTATTTTATCCAGTTGAATATCAGGATGAAATGGCACTATAATTTCAGGAGAATCGCTTGAATAGCGTCCTCTTATTTCTGTAATTGCAGATCCAAGCAAAGACTCCTTTTCTTCATCAACCCTCAATCTTAATTCAAGCGTAAATGCCTGTACCACTGCGCCTTCAACCACTTTAAGATAATTTATATAACATCTTTCATTGTCCTGTGTAAAAGCAAAGACATCGACATTCTTTATTATATTGCTGACCACTGCAGAGTGGCTCCTGAATCGGTTCAGAATCTCTATCTTTTCCTTAAGCATCTGGGCTTCTTCGAACCGTAACTCCCTGGAAAAATCCGCCATTTTATCTTTCAGATGGCTTGTAACTGTTAGGATATTTCCCTTGAGGATATCTCTAATCTGGCGTATAGTTTCATCATATTCAAATGCACTTTGATTGCCAATGCACGGAGCTTTGCAGTTGCCGATATGGTATTCAAGGCAGGGTCTGAACTTTCCCGCTGAGATATTGGCTTCCGTCAGGCTTAAGGTACAAGTCCTGAGTTTATAAAGCTGCCTTATCAGCGTAAGAAGAGTTTTTACCATCAGCCCTGAAGTATAAGGTCCGAAATATTGGGATCCGTCCTTAAAAACATTTCTTGTACTGAAGACCCTGGGAAATGGTTCGTTCTTTATGCAGATCCGGGGAAATGTTTTATCATCTTTTAAAAGTATGTTATATCTGGGCTGGTGTTTTTTAATGAGGTTATTCTCAAGCAATAGTGCATCTGATTCATTTTCCACAACAATATGCCTGATATCTGCTGCTTTGTTAAGCATCACAGTTGTTTTGCCGGATTGATTCTTAGCAAAATAAGAAGTAACTCTCTTCCTCAGATTCTTTGCCTTGCCGATGTAGATTATTTTGCCAAATGAGTCAATAAACTGATACACTCCAGGATTATCGGGTAGCGAACTGAGAATTGATTGTATATCTGTAATAAATGACATCCGGAGTAAGATTTAGGGAGCAAAGATAATATTAGCAAAGATTAGTTTAACGATTTGAGGTTGACAAATGACCCCCTTTTGATTTCCCCCAGAGGGGGAAAAAATTCGCAATTTCTTAACATATTTTACTATGAATACAGGTTTCTCTCCCTCAATGGGGTAGATCCCCGCCAATTGGCGGGGAGAGGGGGTCAATAATGTTAAAATAAATATGCCGGTGGACTAATGGTGAATTTAATCCTTAAACAGCGATACGTGTTTGAATTTCCTCCCGTCAAACAATCCTCTGTCGCTCAGTTTTAATTCCGGAATTACAAGCAATGCCATGAATGATAGTGTCATGAATGGTGCTGACATTTGTGATCCTGATGATTTCACCAGATCGGATAATTTTTCATAAGCTGATGCAATTATACTAACTGGTTCATCCGACATAATTCCTGCGACCGGAAGTGGTAAGGAATTGATCTTGTTCCCATTTGCAACTGCCAGTCCGCCTTTCATTCTTATTACCTCATTTATTGCGGTAACTATATCAGGATCGTTAGTGCCGGCACAGATAATATTATGGCTGTCGTGGGCAACCGAACTGGCAAAAGCACCTGATTTCAATCCGAAACCTCTGATAAATCCAACCGCCGGTGGCATATCCCTGTAGCGGTCTTTCACAACAATTTTCAGGATATCTGATCGTAAATCCGATTCAAATATCTTTCCTTTGTGAACTTCAGCAATAATTTCCTTGGTGGTCAGATCGCCATCAAAAGCTTCAATGATACTTAATTTTCTTCCATTTGCAGAAATTTCAATATTCTCAGTCTTAATTTCCGTGCAATTGAAATTGTTTACCGGACCGCTTTTCACATAGTTGAAAAGTACTTTGTTTTTTTTATAGACTTTTTCGCCATTTATCCATGTTTCTATGATATTCATACTCCTGAAATCATCAACTATAATAAAGTCAGCCGGCTGACCAGGTTGCAGCAACCCGGTGTTAAGTCCATAGTGCAGAGCCGGATTTATAGTACAGCTCCTGATCACATCAAAAAGATCAAATCCTTCAGTTATTAGTTTAACAACTAATTTATCTATATGTCTTTTTGCAAGCATTTCAGGGTGCAGATCATCACTGCAGAGCATTATCTTTTCAGGATCTGTTCTGAAAAGGTCTTTAAGTTCATCCAGATTTTTTGCAGCACTTCCCTCCCTGATAAGGATCTTCATTCCAAGAGCGAGTTTTTCCCTGGCTTCCTCCAATGTTGTGCATTCATGATCCGTAGTTATTCCTGCGGATACATACTTTTTTAATTGATCCCCTCTTAATCCGGGTGCATGTCCATCGATTGGCTTGTTCAATCTGTGGGCGATTTCAATTTTTTTCCAGACTTCAATATCATCATAAATGACTCCGGGAAAATTCATCATTTCAGCCAGATATTTTATCTCTGCAAGCTCCAGAATCTGCCTGATATCTTCAGAGTTAATTGTTGCTCCCGAAGATTCAAAAGTTGTTGCCGGAACGCATGACGGTGCTCCGAAGAAGAATTTCAGAGGCACCCGTGCAGCATCGTTTATCATATACTTTATACCAGGAATACCCAGCACATTTGCTATTTCATGAGGGTCCGAAACCACAGCCGTTGTTCCACGTGAAACAGCCGCCATTGCAAATGATCCTGGTGTCACCATGGAACTCTCGATATGAATATGGGCATCAGTAAATCCGGGAAGTATATATTTGTCGGGTGCGCTTTCTAATCTGACGATTCGGCTTATAAGCCTGTTACTGACAGTAATCTCCGCGGGATAAATCTGTCTCTTATGTATATCAATTAACTGGCCTGTAATATTCATTGTTTACTTCGATTTATCGTTAAGATTGCTTCGTCTCCGCCAGATGGCGGATCCTCGCAATGACAATGCATTATAGCTCGTTTCGTTAGTTATGAATTATAAATCAATTACCTGTCT
>CAZCQC010000003.1:0-2721 GCA_964500155.1 uncultured Rikenellaceae bacterium
TTCCTCTTATCTTCCCTACCGTATTAATATGGAATTATAAAAAGGATAAAATAAAAGGGATGTCTGAACATTATCGTGATGTTATAAGTTTTCAGCTGAAAGTCTGGGTAGCTATTCTTGCCGGATTATGGATTTATTGGAAGGCACACCAGCCAATACCACTAATTATGGTATTCTTTGTGAACTGCATATTTTCGATATTTAATACAATAAAAGTTGTATCAGGTGAATCTTTTAAGAATTTCTCATTCTCTAAATCAGCAACTAAAAATGATAAAACAAAATAAATGAACTTTGCTTAAAAGTGAGTTAAGCAATATTTTAAACTATCTACTACTATTTAAAGTTTTATTATCCAACCTACCCAAATTATCATTCATTATCTTAGAGGAAAATAGTTTTCGATGGAACCGGTTCCAGTATATTTTGATCATATTCACCGGGCTGCTGTAGTAATAAAACCAAAGCAACCATTCTTCGACTGGCTGAAAAGCATTGATCCTGATGATGATTTTTCCGACCTTAAAGATGTAACGGATGTTTACCTGATTCCTGATTTTGATTCAGATGATCAAGCTGAAATATGGCTCAAAAAGAATTATGATCATATTTTCTGTGATCAAATGAACCACTGGTATACAGATGAAGATCTCTGGTCTTTAAATAGGACTTTTAAAAAATTCAAAGACTGGTTTGACTATTCTCTGCACACTATGATCTGGGACACTATCGAAGGACCAATTCGAAAATAAAAAAGAACTTTGCCTAACACGGAAGCAAAATATCAGTAGACAATCGGGACTTAAAATACTTTGCGACTTTGACTATTAAAAGATTCTAAACCGAGTTTGCTACCATTTAAATTCCTACTCAAATGAAGAGATTCATTTTAATAATTCTTCATATTCTTGTGACAAACCACTGCTTTTCAAAAGATCTCGTTATCACTGGTCGGATTCAAAATGGTGAAAATCGTACAATTACTTTAACGTTTGGTCCGGATCCTATTACTTACAGTAAAGAGGATGTAAACCTCAAGCTTGATGAGAAAGGAGTGTTCAAACTCCAATATAAAATTAATGCCCCTAATTTCGTTTCATTTACTATAGATAAAAACTATAACTACATAGGCAGATTCACCGCATTCCCAAATGACTCAATATTTGTCTCTGGTGATTTGAAAAATTTTAAAGGCACCTTAAAGTTCTCTGGATCAAATAGAAATTATGATAGGTTCTTAGATTTACTTTTCAGGGGATCGGATTACGCATACAAATTGAGTTTTCCTGACACTTCAAAAATTGACTGGGAAAAAATAAATATTAATATTAACACAATTACGCATAAACGACTGACCAGTCTGGATAGCCTTTCAAAACTTGGATTGCTTTCTAAAACCGAATCGCTCCTAGCCTGGGGGCAGATTAAATACAAGAAATATATGGATTTGATCTCCCTTCTTTCTAAGGCTCAGAAAGGATATGATCAAAACCTAATACGCAAATATTACATATATGATATTCCAAATGATTCTATAGCATTGATTAGTAGTAATTACTGTATATATATCGACAGCTATATTACCTCCCTCTACGCTATCAATAAAGGGATGATTAGTAATGGAAACAAATACGATTTCAGTTTAATCAAAGGATATTACGAAGAGGGTCTGAAACATCTTGAAGGACTTACAAGGGATGTATTTATTACACGACAAATGATCAATGGAATTCAACATGGTTCATCTGGCATAGAGGAATTGTATTTAAAGTATCAAAATGACTGTAAGAATAGCATGCTCAGAGAACTTGTTAAAACGGAATACAGACTATTTCAAATCACCAATACAAAAAATAATAATCTCAATTATAAGATAATTACTAACCCTCCAGAATCTTTTACTCAATTTGTAAAAGAACACAAGGAGAAAATCCTTTTTATCAAGTTTTGGGGTAGTTGGTGCTCACCTTGCCTTAAGTCAATCCCTCTTGTACATGAATTAGCCATGAAAATTAATAATAGTGACTTCCAGATTATTCATGTTGCAGAACGCGATAACTTCAAGAATCTTGAATTTGCTATTAAGAAATATAACCTTGATGGAGTTCATATATTATTGACCGACAAAACTGAAAAATCCTGGAAAAAGGAAATTAATTTCTACTCAGTGCCCTATTATGCGATTATCAATCGTAATGGAAAAATTATTGAACAGGGTATCCTCTCAATAGAATTTGAATCTGAATTCGAAAAGTTAAAAGTAAGGATTGAAAAGTTATTGAACTGAAATTGTTGCATAACTACGGATAGGAAATAAAGGACAATTTCAAAACACTTTACGACAGATACTAGGTGATAAGTTTTAATATAGCCTGTAATGCTAACACGGACAATATGGGTAACTTGTTTCCCGATAGATCGGGACTTCATGCTCGGCCCCCGCTGAGGCGGGGCAGGCTCTCCATATTGCCGGGCCGTTAGCCGTAAGCGATTGAAAACCATTAACATAGCAAATATACCATGAAAGTACGAATTAAAATTTGTTGTATTAGCAGTATCTTTGAAGCATTAACAGCCATCGAACTAGGTGCTGACGCGATCGGACTGGTTGGGAGAATGCCTAGTGGTCCTGGACCAATCTCTGATGAATTAATCAAACAAATTGCACAGGTTGTCCCTCCTCCTATTTCTACATTCCTGCTGACTAGTGAAACTTCTGCC
>CAZCQC010000004.1:0-3815 GCA_964500155.1 uncultured Rikenellaceae bacterium
ACATTACGGACATGATACTGGGTCTTCCATGGTTGTCCGGCATAGTTATACAGATAGATCATATGCTGGACAGGCTGGTTTCCATGGGCATAATTTCCCATATTCATAATCTGCATTTCGCGGATCTCATGAATCACCTGGCCATAATAAGAATAATCAAATACAGGGGGAACTTCAAATACTGAATCAAGTTTTGCTGTAAAATAATCTTTCCCTCCCATCAGGTCAATTAGCCCTCCGACATCCTGAAATACGCTCCAGGTGTAATGCCAGCTGTTGCCTTCTGTAAATGCGTCACCCCATTTAAAAGGGCTGAATGGTGACTGGAATGAACCGTCAAGATTCCTTCCGCGCATAAGCTTTCGTCCCGGATCAAACACATTTTTGTAATTCATAGCCCTTTTCCCGAATTTTTCAATTTCCTCCGCCGGACGGCCAAGCGATCTGGCGAGACGAGAGATGCAAAAATCGGCATAAGCGTATTCAAGGGTTCTGGCGGCATTTTCGTTTATCCCTGCATTATATGGAACATATCCCAGCTCATTGTAATATTTTGCACCAAGCCTGCCGACTGATGAAACAGGTCCGACGCTGTCGGTATTTTTCAGGATAGCTTTATAAAGAGTTTCAATATCATACCCTCTGATACCTTTAAGATAAGAGTCTGCTATAAGCGATGCTGAATTGGATCCTATCATGCAGTCACGATGTCCCGGACTTGCCCATTCGGGTAACCAGCCACTCTCATTGAAGGTATTTACAAGTCCTTCCATGATCTGGCTGTTCAGGTCGGGATACATGAGGGTAAGAAATGGGAACAGCGATCTGAAAGTGTCCCAGAACCCATTGTCGGTAAACATATAGCCGGGAAGGACCTCACCATTATAGGGACTGTAATGAACAATCTCCTTTTCAGAATTTATCTCAAAGAATTTTCTTGGGAATAAAAGTGTACGATACAGACATGAATAAAATGTTCGCATCTGGTCATCAGTTCCGCCTTCAACCCTGATCCGTTGCAGCTGTTTATTCCATTCATTCCTGGCATTATCGCGCAATGTCTCAAAGTCTTTTTCTCCTGCTTCATTTTTAAGGTTGAGAAGAGCCTGTTCATGACTTATAAAAGATGATGCCACCCGGGCATGAATCTTTTCACCTCTGGAAGTCTTAAAACCAAGTACCGCACCCACATGATCACCCTCCTCCTCAAGATCATTCACATTAATTACATTCCCGTTCCAGGTATGAGTGTTTGAAAATGCTTTATCGAATGTAATTACAATGTAATTACGGAAGTTTTCGGGTACTCCGCCATGATTATTTCTGCAATAACCGATCACCTTTTGTTCAGAAGGAATGATCCTCACCATTGACCCTTTATCAAAAGCATCAAGAAGTATAAAGGAAGAGTCGCTGGAAGGGAAAGTAAATCTGAAAAGCGCCGTTCTTTCGGTTGGAGTCACCTCTGCCGTCACGTCATAGTCAGCAAGGTAGACACTGTAATAATATGGCTTTGCAATTTCTGCCTTGTGGGAATACCATGAGGCACGTTCCTCTCCTCCGACCTTAAGCCTGCCGGTTACAGCCATAAGTGAAAAAGCACCATAGTCATTGATCCAGGGACTCGGCTGATGAGTTTGTTTTATCCCCTGGATTTTAAAATCATCATAAGTATATGCCCAGCCATTATTCATATTGCGCGTCTGAGGGGTCCAGAAATTCATTCCCCATGGTAAGGCAATTGCAGGATAAGTATTCCCGGTCGATAATCTGAATTCAGAATCCGTACCCATGAGCGGATTAACGAATTCGACAGGGTCAAATTCAGGTTTGTCAGATTTCTGGTTACACGAAGTAACATACAGTACCTGGGCAACTGCAAGTACTACTACCAAAGTCCCCCTTTGAAGGGGGTATGGGGGATGTTTTTTCATATTGTCGAATGTTACAGGACTCTGCGTTTAAAGAAGAAGTCCCCGTGAAATTTGAAGAAATTATGTGAAGCAGTATACTCGTTATTCAGATATGTACTGAGAATTGTATTAACTCTCTCTTTTCTGTCCTTTTTCCGGTTATGGATCTCTATCTGAATATATAAAGGCTTACATCTTTTCAGCGTCTCTGCTGCTCCTTTCAGAACCTCCATTTCATGGCCTTCCACATCTATTTTCACAAGATCCATCTTCTGGATATTCAGCGAATCGAGAGTTTTAAACATATAATTACCCTCGGTATCCGGACGAATATTTGTGGTCCCCACATTTAAATTCAATTCTGAGCGGTGAAAACTGGAACCGAATTGCATGTCGCATTTCCGTTCTTTGTCGGAAAGTCCAAATTCATTTACTGTGATATTCGGAATGTCATTCAGCCGTATAATATCCTTCATATACTCAACCATTTTCGGATAAGGTTCAAATGTCTGAACCTTCAGACCGGGATTGAAAAGAGTAATAAAGCTATATGTTCCGAAACATGCTCCTATATCAAAGAGTACCGGATCCTTGATCTTCTTACTAAGGTCCAGAAAAATTTTAATTTTCTCAGCTTCACGGACTATAGCCTGTCCGTTTTTTATATTTCCCCTGAAGCTCCCCGTTGTGGCGGCGGCAAAATATGGTATTTTCAACGTTTTTCCGAGGTAATTCCCGGTAAGGATCTTTTCATCAGGCGACATAATACTTTTCTTTTTAAAATTAAAATTAAACGGTTTCCAGTATTCCGATTCCGGTAATTAAGGTGGACTAAATTAATATATTTGCTTTACAATTTATCATGATGATTGTCCATATCCATTTCCATTCCCACAAGACCGGGGTTACCAGGAGTGTTGAGAATATTATTCCAGTTATGAATAAATTGTCGGAGGCACTGGTTTTTGGGTACGGTATTGATGCTCCAAAGATAAGTTTACCTCATTTTTTGAAGCTTGTATATACCGGCAATAAGCTGGTTATCCATGCGCATCGCAACAATGAAATCATATTTGCTTTGCTGCTCAGGTTACTTGGAGGAAAATTCAGACTGATATTCACACGGCATTCGGATAGCAACCCTTCGGAATTTACTCTGTGGCTGATGAAAAAGGCCGATCATGTGGTCAGCCTTAGCTCCTCAATGTCAAAAAACCTGCCTCTGCAGAGTACTATAATTAAACATGGTGTAAATACAGAATTCTTTACTATCGGGGAAAAGAAAAGTATAGGCATCCCGCAGAAAAACCTGATAAGTGTCATCGGTCGTATCCGGCCTGCCAAAGGTCAGCTTGTGGTAATGAAGTCATTGATTGAACCGCTGAAAAATAACACTGACTGGGGATTGCTGCTGATCGGTAAAATTGATGATAAAGAGTATTCGGATGAAATAATTTCAATTGCCGGGGACAATGGAATTTTATCACAGGTGCATTTCATTCCGGAAAGTGAAGAAATCATCACCTATTACCGGGCAAGCAGCATTGTTATAATTGCATCAATATCTGAAGGATTCTCTCTGGTATGTCTCGAAGCAATGGCATGCGGCCTTATTACGATTGCTACGGAATCAGTTGGCATTCATTCTGAGGTTATCACTAATGGGTTGAATGGATTCCTGTTCCCAAAAAACGACGACAAATTTCTGAGCCGGATCATTATCGATATCATGTCAGATAAAACAAGCCTCAACCCGGAAAAAATCAGGCAGACCATCGTGGATAACTGGAGTGTTGAGAAAAATGTCAGCGAGTTATTGAAATTGTATGAAACATCCCCCTTGCCCCACCACTAATCTCCCCTGCAGACTGGCTCCTCCCTGAAATCACGCACTGCGTGATT
>CAZCQC010000005.1:0-5527 GCA_964500155.1 uncultured Rikenellaceae bacterium
GGCCCCATATAGTATGGTTCGGTGAAGCAGTTCCGATGATGGATGAGGCAATAAAGATAACCTCAGCTGCTGATATTTTTGCAGTAATTGGCTCATCGCTGAATGTTTATCCTGCCGCAGGATTGATCGAATATGCTCCAGGAAATGCTTCATTATGGCTTATTGACCCAAATGAAGTATATGTGTCTGCCGACAGGAAAATTGAAGTAATAAAGGAACCGGCAACCAAAGGTGTTGAGATACTGACGAAAAGATTACTGGAATTGAAGTAAATTGAAAGGGTTTGTTTACATATTGACAAATAAGAACAATTCGGTACTTTATACCGGGGTAAGAAGCGATTTGAAGGATCGGATAAAACAACATAAACTTAAAAAACATCCGGATAGCTTCTCTTCAAAGTACAATCTTAATAAGCTGGTTTACTTCGAGGTGATTGATACAATTGGTGAGGCAATTAAGCGGGAGAAAGCAATAAAGGGAGGGAGCCGTAAGAAGAAACTGGACCTCATAAACAGCACTAATCCGGAATGGAGTGACTTAAGTAAGTTTCTGTAGCTGGATGAAGATTGCTTCGTCGCGAAGCTCCTCGCAATGACCCTGCTTGCTAGTTGACTTGGTGACCGGCTTGCAGGTAACAATCAAATGGGTACCGTCATTGCGAGTCCGCCAACCGGCTGACGAAGCAACCCTCATCCCCCACCACGAATCAACCATTAGTCCACCGTCATTGCGAGAAGTCACCCCGCCCTGAAGGGGTGACGACGAAGCAATCTTTATCATGTTAGTACAAAATTCAGAATAGTCCACAGGTTTACCCTAATTCCTGATATCTTTGACCTATGATTGACCGTCAGACAATAGACCGGATCCTCGATGCAGCCCAGATAGTTGATGTTATCCAGGAGTTTGTTCCCCTGAAGAAGAGAGGGGTTAACTATCTTGGATTGTGTCCTTTCCATAATGAAAAGACTCCTTCATTTACTGTCTCGCCGTCAAAAGAGATATTCAAATGCTTCGGTTGCGGAAAGGTCGGGAATTCGGTCAATTTTATTATGGAACATGAGCATCTGACCTATCCGGAAGCCCTTAAATATCTCGCTAACAAATACCATATTGAGGTTGTCGAAAAGGAACGGAGTCCCGAGGAGATTGAGAAACAGAATGAACGCGAAAGCCTCCTGGTCATAACTACCTATGCTGCGCGCCAGTTCACCGAAAACCTTTTTCAATCGGATGAAGGCATGAGTGTCGGACTTGCTTATTTCAGGGAAAGAGGTTTCAGACAGAATACTCTTAAGAAATTCGAGGTCGGGTACAGCTTCGAACAGCGTGATTCCTTTTCTAAAAAAGCTCTTGAAAACGGCTACAGACAGGATCTTCTTGTAAAAACAGGTCTTACAATTCAGCACGATGAACGTATTTTCGACAGGTTCAGCGGAAGGGTTATGTTCCCTATCCATTCACTCTCAGGACAGGTTCTCGGATTTGGCGGAAGGATCCTTAAGGCTGATCCAAAAAGCGCTAAATACCTTAATTCACCTGAATCGGAGATCTACCATAAAAGCAGGATCGTTTATGGTATTTACCAGGCACGTAAGGCAATAACCCAGGAAGACAAGTGCTTTCTTGTTGAAGGCTATACCGATGTCATGTCTCTTCACGAGGCAAACATCGAAAATGTGGTCGCTTCATCCGGTACTTCACTTACCCAGGAACAGGTAAGGCTTATAAAAAGATTTACCCAGAACATAACTATCCTTTATGACGGCGACCCTGCCGGAATCAAAGCATCTGTAAGGGGGATCGATCTGGTTCTTGAGGAGGGAATGAATGTGAAGATAGTCCTTCTGCCCGATGGTGAGGATCCGGATTCTTATTCAAAAAAAGTAAGTAACGAGGAGTTCACAAAATATATAAAGGAAAAAGAGACCGATTTTATCAGGTTCAAAACCCAGCTTCTGCTTTCGGAATCCAACAATGATCCGACAATGAAGGCTAACCTGATAAAGGATGTTGTAAAATCGATCGCGGTTATCCCTGAAGCAATAACACGGACAGTTTATATCAAAGAGTGCAGTATTGTCCTGGAGGTCTCCGAACCCGTCCTCTATCATGAAGTCAATAAGCTGAGACAGCAGAAGTCCTTCCAGGAAAGGAACAAATATCCGGGTCCCGAGGATCTGCCGGTTCCTCCTGTTCAGCAGATAAAACAAGTTCAATACAAAACAATTTCATCCTATTCCGAGAAAGAGATCATCAGGCTGCTGCTAAAATACGGCAGTAATGAACTTGACCGAAGGATCAGAAGCGAGGATGGAAAGGAAGAAATAATAGCAGTTTCCGATTATATTGTCAGTGAAATAACATCTGATGATCTCTCATTCGATGACAGGGTTTGTTCAAAGATCTTTGCTGATTTCCGGTTTTATTCAGAGCAGGGCCTTTTCCCCGGGGATAAGCATTTTGTAAAACACGAAGATCCTGATATTTCAAGATTATCAGCCGATCTTCTTTCCGATTCCCATGAGCTGAGCCAAATCTGGAAGAACAAGCAAACTTTCGTCGAGACAGAAGAGATGAAGCTTCGGGAAATAGTGCCGGATGCCGTGCTTAAATTTAAAAGCGATAAGATAATCGCAGCAAGAAAAGAGATCATGACTCTTCTTGAAGAGGCGGTTAAAGGTGGAGACAAAGATCAAATACTGTCTCTTCAGAAAAGATACAACACTCTCAGCACTGCGCTGGGATTAATTTCGAGGCAGCTGGGAAACAGGATATTGTTGTGAAGAGTTTCACCCCCTACCCCCTAAAGGGGGTTTTACTCCTGACTCCCTGGGGTAATGCCCCAAAATCCGCTAATGGGGGCTTTTACCCTCAACCCCCTGAAAGGGGCTTAAAGAACTAATTTCATGAAGAATGCGATTTTTGACAGATTCGATTTCTTCGAAAACTTCTTTGTTTGTGAACCCTAGAATATTGATCCCAAATTTTTCAATTTCATATTCCCTTCCATCATCATGTTCCAGGATCTCTTTATTGAGATGAATTTCTCCATCAACCTCAATTGCCAGTTTGATCTCATGGCAGTAAAAATCCAAAATAAAAATATCAAACGGGTGTTGACGTCGAAATTTTATTTTAAATTCTTTTCTGTTTTTTAAAACACCCCATAATTTCTTTTCGGCTGACGTCATGTTTTTTCTTAGTTCCCGGGCTTTTGTAAATATATTACGACTTGCACCATTGAACATATTCCTTTCAATGACTCTTGATCTCATCTTGTAACGAATTTAATATGCAGCGACAACTCTAATTTAATCAAATCACAATATTTTTCAAATAATTTAAAGCCCCCTTTAGGGGGTTGGGGGTGAAACCTTGTTTAAAGCCCCCTTTAGGGGGTATGGGGGTGAAACTTTAATTTAAAGCCCCCTTTAGGGGGTTGGGGGTGAAAAAATTCGTAATTTTATTACCTGTTTACTTCCGATTCCCGTATAAGTGAGATAGACTATGATTGAATTGCTAACTTCATCAAAATATTCCTATGAAATTATCCCGACTTTTTCTTCCGGTATTACTCACAATTCTGATTTCTTCATGCAGCAAAACAGAGAAACAGCCCGTTAAGCTGGCACTGAAGAAATCAAGGGACCTTTCCGAAGTCATTGTCCCCATCGATAAAGGATTCAGCGAATATATCACAGGATATACATCGGGCATTGTTTCAGTGAATTCCACGATAGAAATACGATTTACTCCTGAATTTGCTGCAAAGGCAAACAAACAGACACCCGCAGGAGTGTTCATGTTCGAGCCGGTTATAAGAGGTAAGACTGAATGGACCGATGAAGTAACACTTACCTTCCGACCGGCAAAAACACTCGATCCGGGAACTGTTTATTCAGGCAAGCTGAACCTCGACAGGCTCTTTGAAGTGAAAGAATCACTCAGAACTTTTCCAATAAGATTTCAGACTATCAGGAAAGATTTCATTGTTACCACCGGGGTACTCGAAAGCTCAGAGGAAGGTAACAAGTACACCCTGAATGGACAGATTACGGCATCCGATTATATTGCTTCCGAAGAGGTCGAAGCATATCTTCAGGCTAAGGTAGGAAGAAAGAAGATGGCTGTGACGTGGGACCATTCCGACGGAATTATTCATAAATTCAGCGTTCTGGATATCTTCAGGTCCGAAAAATCCCAGAAACTGGAACTTTCATGGGACGGAACACAGGCCAAAGTAAAACAGAAAGGTACCGCATCGGTGAATATCCCTCCGTCCGGCGAATTTTCTGTTATAGATTTAATAACGGAACCGGGTGAAAATCAGAATATCGAGATCATTTTTTCTGATCCCGTAGATGCTTCCCAGGAAACAGAAGGGATCATATGGCTCTCCCCTGCAAATGAGATGTCGGTAAGTATAAATTCAAATATTGTAAACATCTTCCCGGCTTCCGGACCCGCAGGTAAAACAGAACTTAACATTGAAACTTCGCTAAAGAATAAGAAAGGTGTTTCTCTCTCTTCACCTTTCAGAACCCAGCTGGATTTTTCACCCGTCCCGCCTGCTATTGAGCTGATAGGCAACGGGGTCATTCTCCCGGCATCTCAGAATCTGATTTTCCCCTTTAAAGCGGCCAACCTGAAAGCTGTCGACCTTAAGATCGTAAAGATCTTTGAGAACAATCTTCCTTATTTTCTACAGGAAAATGAAATAAATGGCGGCTATTCAATAAAACGATTCGGCCGGCCGGTCTATTCCGGGAAAGTTGAACTTGTAAATCCATCAGGCAGGAATACAGCAGGATGGAATCTTCATACAATCGATCTTTCAGAATATATAGATGTCGAGCCAGGAATACTTTACAGGGTTGAACTTTCAATGAGACCTTCTTATTCTCTATATCCCTGCTCCGATACTGAGGATATGAAGAAATATGATGAGATGCTTAAAGTTGCTGAAGAAACCACTCAGGGTTTCTGGGATGATCCGGAGAATTATTATTCCGAAAGTGATGATTATATTTATTATTCCTCCGGGTTTAGCTGGCGTGACCGCGACAATCCCTGCAAAGCTGCATATTTCAACCCCGACAGAAAACTGACCAGGAATATACTGGCTTCAAATTTCGGGATCATTGCTAAAAAAGGGGCTGATGACAAACTTCATGTGTTCGTCAATGATCTTCTTACTGCCCTGCCATTAAGCGAAGTGGCTGTGAGCGTTTATGATTTCCAGCTTCAGGAAATAATCTCAGGTAACACCGATCAGAATGGATCGGTAACCCTTTCCTGCGAAACAAAACCTTTCCTGGTAATTGCAAAAAAGGATAAGGACCGCAATTATCTTAAGGTAAATGACGGATCGTCTCTCTCACTGAGTTCATTTGATGTGTCGGGCAACAAGCCTGAAAAAGGTATCAAAGCATTTATCTATGGAGAGAGGGATGTCTGGCGTCCGGGTGATTCCATCTTTCTTTCTGTCTTTATAAAGGACATGAATAAGACCATACCTTCT
>CAZCQC010000006.1:0-12994 GCA_964500155.1 uncultured Rikenellaceae bacterium
CAGTGTTTCGATCCCGGAATTCGACAGAATGGGAATACCGTCAACAACATAAAGAGGTGAGTTGGAAGCGGTAAGCGAACGAGCGCCGCGGATTGAAATGCTTCCCAGTGTACCGGGGCGAAGAGAGGTTGTAATATCGACGCCTGCTGCCTTACCCTGGAGAGCCTGGAATACGTTGTTCACAGGGCTGGCGGTTATTTGTTCGTTTGAAACTGAAACAACAGAGCCGGTTACATCACTCTTTTTCTGTGTTCCGTAACCGATCACCACAATCTCATCTATCCCGGTATATTCTTCCTTCATGACAACATCAACTTTACTCTGGTTCCCGACAGGAACCTGAAGTTTTGAATAGCCCAAGAATGAGAACTCCAAAATGGCAGAGACAGGATTTTGAACAGTAATGGTATAATTACCATTTATGTCGGTCTGAACTCCTGTCGTAGTACCCTGTACTATTACGTTTGTACCTGGTAAAGCTGCTCCTCCGGAGTCAGTAACCTTACCAGTAATTGTCCTGGCATTCTGTCCAAATGATTCTGCTGAAAATATAATCAGCAACAAAAGGACTAAAATGCAATTAAAGGGGATCTTTTTCATAAAATTCATAAATTTAATGGGTTAGAGTGATTTTACTGTAATATTGTTTTTAGAAATGATTTCTTTGCCTTTTTTATATTCAGGCATAACTGTGCCGGGCAGAATATTATTAATCAGGTAAATATTTTTACATTTTTGATCCTTCATTATAAAAGTATTGATTATTTCCTGCTGGTAACAATTCGTAACACGCACATTCTGACAATTTGAAAGTTTCAGGTAAGGAAGATTTCCGATTGGTGAAATTACTGAAACCTTATCCCATGATATATCCTGTGAATCTTTTGCGTCAAGCGGACTCCCCTCCGAGATTTCCATTTCCATGTCGTGGAAGCTTATCCCGGAGGTATTTTCAAGCAATATCCCTTTTTTAGAAAAGCTCCTGATATCATTGAATGAAACACCTGAGACAGCTCTCTCCTCAAGTCCATAAATTGCAACAGGCCTCTGTGCATCGCGGATATTGATATTTGAAAGATGAACATTTTTTACAACCGGAGTCCTTTCTGATAGGGGTTCAGCCTGTGTCGGCTGGTATCGAAGTGTTATAAGTATACCTTCATTCACAATATTATACATAGTGACATTTGAAACCCTTATATCTTCAACAACGCCGCCTCTGCCTCTCATTGTTTTAATCCGTATACCGATATCTGTTCCCTCAAAAACACAATTGGCGATTGAAATTCTCTTAACATCTCCGCTCATTTCACTGCCGATTACAACTCCCCCATGACCTTCAAGCATTGTACAGTTTGTAATAGTAATATTCTCAGTAGGTCTTGCGGCCTCGCGTCCATCCTCATCGCGTCCCGATTTTATAACAATGCAATCATCCCCCACAGTGATGTGGCAATCTGAAATATGTACATTCCTGCACGATGAGGGATCTATTCCATCAGTATTCGGGGAATTACCTGGATTTTCAATTGTAATCCCTGTAATGGTAATGTTTTCTGAAAAAGCAGGCATTATTGTCCAGAATGGAGGATTTGAAAAGCTTACTCCTTCAATCAGTATATTTTTGCATTCATAGGTGGTTATCATCGGGGGCCTTAAGAAATTGTTCTTACCTTTTATATACTGATTCTTTGCAAGCAATGTTTCGTTTTCCTTCCCGAATATCTCCTGCCATTTGTTATCAACAGGTTGATTTGCCATCACACTTCTCATGAAATCCCACCATTTTTTACCCTGTCCCTCAAAACGCCCGTCCCCCCTGATGGAAATATTCTCACACTGATAAGCATATACCTGTGATTTAAAATTTCTGACCCGGACGTCTTCCCATCTTGACTGGACCATTGGAAGATAATCATCAAAATCGTCCGAAAACCTTACAACAGATCCCGCATCAAGATAAAGGGTAATATTGCTCTTAAATATTATGGGACCTGTTAAAAAGGTTCCTGCCGGGAAAAAAAGAGTGCCTCCACCGGTAGCAGAGAGGCTATCAATCAGATTGTTGATAACATTTGTACATTTGATTTTCCCTGATGGATCGGCTCCATGGTCAACAATATTGGTCCAGATGTGCTGAGAATGTAAAAGAGCAGGAAATATAACAATAAGCAAGAATGCAAGAGTTCTTTTCATAACATGGACCGGTTAAGTCAGGTTTAGATGATCTAAATTAACATATAACTACCAGAATCGTGGTATATAAATTATCAGTTTTAGGTAGATAAATTGATTGAAATGGCTTTGATTATACTATTTTTGAAAATACAATCCCCGAGAATGAAGAGAATCCAGGGAATTTTAGCGATAATAATTCTGGTTTTAGTACCTGCCCTAGCTCAGGTACAGAATATTTTCAGATTCGATCATATTGGATCCGAAGACGGACTTTCACAAAATACAGGGAACAGTATTCTCTTCGACAGCAAGGGATTCATGTGGATCGGAACCTGGAATGGACTTAACAGGTATGACGGGTATGAATTCAAGATTTTCAGAAGCAGTCCGGGTAATCCTTCGAGCTTTACAAATAACAGGATTACAAAACTATGGGAAGACAAACAGGGCTTCATCTGGCTCGAGACGTATGACGGCTACTATCATTTCTTCAATCCTGTAACCGAAATTTTTCATTCAATTCCTATGTACCAAGGATCTGATGTACATAATGGAGCGATGAAATTCTTCCTGCAATATTCCGATGACATAATTCTTCTTGGTTCTTCTGAATCAGGTTTATACCTTCTTAAATACTACGGTCCCGGAAAAGCTTATGAGGTTCAGCAATTCAGAGCTGAAGGAGATAATTCGATATCCGATGACTGTATAAAATTTTTACACAGGGACTCTGAAAATAATGTTTGGATAGGGACACAAAAAGGACTTAGTCTTATTCCAGCCAATATAGTAGGAAGACCTCGTCCGGCAATCAGCCGGAAGTACCCTGAGATCTCATTCTCGTCGGTTTGTGAAACATCAGGGGAGATATGGTTTGGAACGGAGGAGAAAGGGATTATGGTCTATGATAAATTGGCTGGTACTACAAGGATGATATCAGTGCAGACTATCCCCGGATTCAGGTCAGACAAAATCACCCATCTTTATCGTACCCGGTCGGGGGAGATCATTGCAGGATTCAGGAACAAGGGGCTGATGATCACACAAAATTCCGGTAAAGAATGGCAAAATATCAAATTCCATTCAGAGAATCTGGATAGGGTCTATGAGGACAGGCACAATCAGGTATGGCTGACAGCCGTCGAATTCGGAGTGACAAGACTCGATCTGAAAAGCCTTGATGCCAGGTTCTATATTCTGACGCCCGTTGAGATAAAGCCTCTGACAGATCTTGAAAGACCTCAGTTCTTTGAGGATACCCACGATAACTTATGGCTGGGACTCCATGGTAACGGGCTTGGTCTTTATGACAGGAACTCAGATAATTTTAGTTTCTACAGGAACGACCCAAAAGATCCAAACACTATTTCCTCGAATTTTATCCATTGCATCACTGAAGACAGATCGGGACAGCTCTGGATCGGAACAGGTCAGGTACTAGGGGGAGTGGAAAAAGTTATTCTTGAAAACAAGGCATTTGAACATCATCCCCTGGAAAAGGAACCGTCTGATGTTCTCGACAATGTTTCAAGGGCGATTCTCGAAGATCAGAACGGGTATTTATGGGTCTCAACAAAGGCTGGCAAAATTCACCTGTTCGACAGTACATTAAAACAACAAAAGCTATTCACCTACCTGCCAGGTATAGGACATGAGTCGCTCAGGAATATAACCTATGCCCTTCTTAATGATTCCAGAGGCTATCTCTGGATCGGATCAAAAGGTTATGGGCTGAGCGTTTCAACCAAACCACTTGAAAAGCTTGCTCCGGATTATTCTGACATAATCTTCAGAAGATTTACATTTTCTTCCAGCGACAGTACAAGCATCGGGAATAATAATATTTATTCTGTCTGTGAGGATGGGATGAACAATATCTGGATTGGGACATATGGCAATGGACTGAGCCTTGCTCTTAATCCCGGTGTAAAGGACTTTAAATTCAAAAGGATTAATCAGGAAAATAGTAATCTATCAAGCGACCTGATCAGACACCTGCTTGTTGATTCCTCAGGCAACCTCTGGGTAGCCACCACTTTTGGACTTAATCTTCTTGAAAAGAAGGATATTGAGTCAGGCAACTACAGATTCAAGGTTTTCCTCAAGAATCCTGCAGATGACAAAAGCCTTATATACAACGATGTAATACACATCTTTGAAGATTCAAAGAAAAGAATCTGGCTTGGAACATTCGGAGGAGGTATTGACCTGTTTGAAGGGTATGATGGTGAGAGTGCCTCTTTCAGACATTACGGTTCTGATGCTGCGCTCAGTTACGGAATTATTTACGGGATACTTGAGGACAGTTCCGGCAAAATTTGGTTCAGCACCGAGAACGGCCTTGTATGCCTGGATCCCGAAACTGGAAATACGGAAATCTATAACAATGTTAATGGCCTGGGATTTAACAACTTCTCCGAAAATACATGTTTCAGGAAAAGAGACGGAAAACTTGTATTCGGAGGATATCTGGGATTTGAAATTGTTGATGCTGACAGATTGGTGCCAAATCAAAACATCTCGAATATTGAACTGACAAAGTTCCTGCTGTTCAATGAGGAGGTGATTCCTGGTCAGAAAGGTTCTCCACTGAAACAAAGTATCTCATTCTCCGATGAACTCTTCCTCAGGTATTCCCAATCGAGTTTCAGTATTGATTTTTCTGCGCTTGATTTTCTCGATCCACAGAAGGTTCAGTATATCTACAGGCTCGACAATTTTGAAACAAGCTGGAACAATATTGGCAATCAGCACAGGGCAACATATACGAACCTGTCACCAGGCAGGTATACATTCAGGGTAAAGTCAATAATGAACGAAGGAAAATCTGCATCGTCGGAGCGGATACTGAATATCAGGATATCTCCACCATGGTGGGAAACCCTGCTTGCTTACTGTTTATACGCTGTACTGATCATGACCATAGCAGTATTAATCTATAAGGCAATTACAAGGATCAACAGGTATAAAAATGATCTGGCTATTGAAAAGAAAGTGAATGAACTCAAGCTCCAGTTTTATACAAATATATCCCATGAAATAAGAACTCCTCTGACTCTTATTATTGGTCCTCTTGAGGATATCATGGCTGACAAAACCCTGCAGGCCGGTAAAAAGCTCCAGATGGGGATAATGCTTAAAAATGCCAGAAGGATGCTGCATCTGACAAACCAGTTGCTTGATTTCAGAAAGATCCAGAACAATAAAATGATATTGAAAATAAGGGAGATTGATATAGTTACGTTTACTCAGGACATCTTTGAAAGCTTCGGACCGCTTGCACGGCATAAGGGAATTACGTGCACTTTGAACTCTGATTTTGAATCGTTTAAAATTTTCGCGGATCCGAATAAGCTTGACATTATGATCTATAACATTATTTCCAATGCCATCAAATTCACGAGCACAGGAAAAACTGTCTCGGTAAGGATTGCCGAATCGGAGAAAACAAATTCTATCGACATATCAGTGACTGACGAGGGCCCGGGGATTCCTCAGAAAAGCCTTTCAGACATTTTTACAAGGTATTCAATTCTCAGCAGCCGGGATCTTGCAGGAACCGGAATCGGGCTCTCCCTGTCATACGAACTTGCCCGGTTGCATAAAGGTGATATACTTATTTCTTCGACTGTCGGAAAGGGAAGCATCTTTACCATTAGACTTATAAAAGGGAATGACCATTTCATTAATGCTCCGGGAATAGACATGGATGAAATTTCCTCATCCATAACTGAATATACTCATTCTATGGTACTGGAGGAAAACACCGAAAATGATAAGAGGATTAGGGTCTCCGATCAGGCAGACAAGCATGTATTGCTTGTTGTGGAAGACAATAATGAAATCCTGGATTATATTTGCCAGGCTTTGAAGTCATTTTTCACAACTATCGGAGCAAAGAACGGGGAGGAGGGTCTTCATCTCGCCAAGACTATGAACCCTGATATTATTATTACTGATATAAGGATGCCAGGAGTTGATGGTATTGAAATGACCAGGCTCCTTAAGGAAGATTTTGTAACCAGCCATATTCCAGTAATAATGCTTACTTCAAAAGGGGATCTTAAAGATCAGATTGAAGGGATTGAAACAGGTGCAGAAGCATATATTGTGAAGCCATTCAATATGGATTACCTGAGAACTGTGGCGTCAAATCTTTTAAATCAGAGGGCGAAAATCCTTACCTACTTTTTAAGTAACAAGGCAGAAGATACAAAGACCCTCAAATTAAGCTCAAAGGATGGGGAGTTCCTCAAAAAGACAATAAAATATATAGAGGAACATTATGCAACTGATTTTCAGATCAGTATTCTAGCCGATCATTGTAATGTAAGCCGTACAGTTTTCTATAATAAGATTAAGGGACTGACAGGATTCAGCCCCATGGAATTCATCAGGAGACTGAAACTGGATATTGCTGCCAGGCTTCTTGATAACGGCTACAATGTATCAGAGGCAGCTTATAAAACTGGATTTTCTGATGTTAAATATTTCAGTAAGCTGTTTAAGACACAGTTTGGTCATTCACCAAGCAGGCACAGGGTAGAAAAATAACTATCTCATGTCATCTTGAAACGGAAATGTATTATTTTTATGAAATGATTTCAGACAAACGACAAATATTTACCTATAATCATTCAGAACCAGCACTATGAAAAAATCACAATCAAGAAGGGAATTCTTAAAATTATCAGCAGCCGGCACAATGGGAGCAATTCTTGTATCTCAGTATGGCTGTGGGAAAGCTGCTTTGCCCGGAATAGGGCTTCAGCTGTACACAATAAGGGATGCAATGATGGCCGATGTTCCGGGATCTTTGAAAAAGGTTGCAGATTTTGGCTACAAATATGTTGAACTTGCAGATTATGCAAATGGTAAATTCTATGGTTTTGAACCGGCTGAATTCAAGAAACTGGTGAGTGGACTCGGAATGGAGATACTAAGCAGCCATACCCAGGTTGAGGGTGTTGGCGTCTCACTTGACAGTGCAAAAAAAATGGCAGAAGACCATGCTTTAATCGGGGCCAGGTATTGCATTCAGCCATGGATAGTGGAAGAGATGCGTACGACAATCGCAAGCTACCAGCGTATGGCCGCAAACTGGAATGAGATCGGAAAGGTGATGAAAGAAAACGGGTTGCAGTTCGGATATCACAACCACAATTTTGAATTCAATACTGTTGAAGGTAAAGTTCCCTATTTTGACGTAATGCTTGCTGAACTTGATAAAGACCTCGTGATAATGGAGCTGGACATGTTCTGGACAACCAAGGCGGGTCATAATCCCGTTGACATATTCAATAAATACCCCGGCAGGTTTCCTCTTTTCCACCTCAAGGACATGTATACCAGTCAGCCACCATTCTTTGATGTTATAAAAGATGACATTTCACCTGTTGGTGAAGGAGTCATTGATTTCAAGAAAATAATTGCTGCAAAAGAAATTGCAGGAATGAAGTATATGATAGTGGAGCAGGATCAGAGCAGGGATGGCGATATGTTCGCCGACATACAGAAAAGTATTACTAATCTGAAAACGAAGATACTTGTATAACCCTCCAGAGGCGGTCTTAAAAGTCCTCTTTTATTAAATCTACCCCTAAATCCCCCAGGGGGGGACTTATTAAAATCAATGGTTTATAAAGCCCCGCCAGCTGGCGGGGTTTCGGGGTAAGAATCGACTTTTGAGACACCCTCTTTTTTCTATTATCCTGACTACTCGGCTGTCTTAAAACCAACTACGATTTGAGATTCTGTCTGCAGGAGATCAAAGACTATCATTTCGTTTGTACCCTGCCTTAAAAATGAGGCCGGGCAATAGAGTCTTTTTTGAGGTCCGATTGACCAGTATCTTCCAAGATTATGTCCGTTTACCCAGGCTATTCCTTTCTGGAAATTCGACATATCGAGAAAAGTATCCCCTGCAGCTGCAAGGAAAAAATTTCCTTTGAAGAAAATGCCTTTTTTTCCAGGATTCCTGCTGGATGATCTCAGGTTGTAAATAAATTTTTCATCCATTGGCAGATTGTAAACCTTCCAGTTCATGAGGGTCATTCCGTTTAATGTAACCCTGTCAGTTATACCTTTCCTGTCGATAAGGTTCTGGGCAAAATTAATGCGTCCCATTCCTTCGACAAGTATCTCAAGCACCGGACGGGCTGCCTTGTTCTCAGGTAAATCAATCGAATTGATACCTTCCTTTCTGTCAAGGGAGCCAATATATTCCCCATTAAGAAAAACAATTGCATAATCATGAAGATCAGTAACGGTGAGCTTGCCTTTTTTGTGACCAACCAGTTCTGTTGTATAAAGGATAAAACCATAATCCTGATTATAAGCCTCAAAAGGTTTAGGCTGAACTGAATTTACCGGTTGCGGAAGATTGTCCCAGACTGAGGTAAAATTAGTAAGCCCGATTGAAGGTATTTCATATGCAGGAACCACTTCAGGAAGAGGTGGTAGTTTCTTTCCCTTTGGCAGATATGAACCTAAAAGTCTCCTTAGAGCCATAAATTTTGGTGTCGGCTGTCCCTGCTCATTGATCGGGGCATCATAGTCATAGCTTGTAACATCCGGTTCATAACCCTTGCCACCTGAATTGGCTCCGGCTGTAAACCCGAAGTTTGTGCCACCATGAATGACATAAAGGTTAAACGACTTTTTGTTATCCATCAGGAATTTTATCTCTTTAAGTAAATCAGTTGTGTCGGTCTTTGCCCATTTTTCACCCCAGTGCGTCAGCCAGCCAGGGTAAGTTTCAGAACTGAATACAGGCACACCCGGATTCATTTTGGCAGCAAGCTCAAAATGAGATAGTTGACTTCCAGAATCAAGACCTACAGCACATCCCGGAAGGGTTCCAGCCTCCAGCATAAAAGAAGTTGGACCATCTCCTGTAAAAAAGGGAACATCTATTCCATTTTCAACCCATAAATCCTTAAGCCTTGAAATATAATTTCTGTCGTTGCCAAAGCTGCCATACTCATTTTCGATCTGCAGCATCAGAACAGGACCTCCGTTCGTTATCAGGAAGGGTTTGATTACTGCTGCAAGCTTTGCCATGTACTTCCCTGCAGCGGCCATATACCTGGGATCCATGCACCTGAGCTTTATGTCAGGAATCCTGAGCAGATAGGGAGGTATCCCGCCAAATTCCCATTCAGCACAAACGTATGGTCCGGGACGGACAATCAGCCATAATTCCTCTTCCGCGACTATTCTGAAAAACTCGGCAAGATTACGGTTTTCACTTTCAAAATCATAAACACCCTCCTGGAGTTCGTGATAGTTCCACATTATATAGACACTTATCGTATTGCATCCCATAGCCTTGGCCATCTGGATCCTGTTACGCCAGTATGCTGCCGGGATCCGTGACGGATGCATTTCACCGCTTATGATCTGAAAGGAATTCCCGTCAAGAAGGAACTCGGTTGTCCCCAGTGAAAATGTATGCCTGGGTTTTTGTTTCTGGGCAAACAGGGCCGTTGTTAATAAAATAACAGTAAAGAAGGTCAGAATAAATCTCTTAGACATAATTTTTTTATTTGGTAAGAATTACTGCAGTTCTTGATGAATATTTCGGTGTTGTAACTTTACAAATATATACCCCGGCAGGGAGGCCAAAGGATGTCAGATCGACCAGTCCCGGATTTCCAATAGTGAGTTGCCTGATTAATTTGCCAGTGCTGGAGAATATCATCAGATCCATTTTGCTCACATCTTCGTCTGTTATAAGTTGCAGAGTTACAGTTCCTGTTGTTGGATTAGGATATGCTGACAGATACCCTTTATCTCTGGTATCCGGAGGCTCTACTTCAACCACAACATTGTCGGCAAACGGGGTTCCGTCTTTAACTACTGACAATGTCCAGTATGAATAATCACCCGGAGAGCCTGAAGGGTTGATTACTGAAGAGGAGAGTGAGAATCCTTCACCATCGGCTTCTGACGGCCATGGTGAAGAATCGTCATAAATAAAATCCAGAATTTCCGACCCTTTCGGATCGGTCAATAATAGCTCTTCTCCTGTATTCGAGAAATTTCCCTGGAAATTTCCCGAAGGAAGCATCCCATAATAGTTGAAGAATTTCTTTGGTTTGGATGCGATAACATAGAACTGTTTGGGAGGTAATAGGTTTCTTAACGGAAAAGAATAATGAACGGCTGAATCTAAAACAAGTCCTCCGAGGTTGATTGAGTTGTTGCCTGTATTTTTGAATTCAAGAAATTCCAGATCCTGCCCCTCTGTTGTATCTGTTCCTGAAATTAAGTCAGGTGGATGATAATGCAGTTCTGTGATAGTGAGATTGCTGTAATCTTCATTCTGGTTTAAAAAACTGATCTGTTGAAGGGCACTCCACTGACCGTCGGATAACACCCTTGCTTTGACCAGGGTAGAAGCGGTAATGTTCAGATTGACGGCGTTAATCGAAAACATTGATCCAATATTGACTCCTCCTCCGGTTTTCCGTGGATCAGTCCCGTTAAGAGTATAATAAATTGTACCCTTGCTGTTTGGATTTTCGATCCTGATCGACATCGGAGAATAGAAAACAATATCAGATTCATTCAGGATATTCGACTGATCCTTGATAACAGGAGCCTGAATTAAAGGATACAGTCCGGCTTGCTTAAGCTGTTCAATCACAATGTTCGTCCTTAAAGGTATAAACCTGTTTCTTATTTTCTCCACCTCAGGAATCCACTGTTTATTCTTTGTGTAAGGTGTTCCGGTTCTTTTTGCATCACCCCACCTGGCAGATTCAGCAATTACAGCGGGATCGACCTCGTTTATTCTTTTATTTAGTCTTTTCAGAGCACTGTCAGGTGAAAATACCCCTCTTCCGGAAAAATGTTTCCAGGCCCTGTCTGCAAATCTGATCCGGTATTCGGGATTCGCAGAAAGCTTAAAATGAAGCCATTGGGGATGGAACCTTGACAGGTCACTGACTTCCATTCTCAGATTATCAGACCTTGTACCAATATTAACTCTGTCTTCGTATAATCCCATACCCGGACTATGTACCTCATCAAAAAGTGAATGTTCGGCATCGTGTAAGAAGAAGGTAAATCCGGTTGACTTATCAAACCTGTTATCAATAGCATAGAAATTGTTCGCTTTTTTATTTTGCATGAAAACTGCTGTTGGAGCATCGAAATTCCCAGTGTAGAAAATAACTGACATGAAATCAATAAGATTATCCAGATCTACCATTATTTCACCTCCTTTTACAGGTTTACCGTTTTCATCCTTTCCTTCAATCTTAAAATAGTCTGAATTGTTTGCAAACCCCTTCTGGCACATATTATAAAGTTTCTGCCAGGAGTCAAGTGAACCGTCAGTTGCTTCAACCAGATAACCAGTTTCAGTATTGACCTTCACAACATCATATTCTTCTTCGCTTCCGCCAAAGTAGGATTCAGCATATTTTGCTTCCGAGCGTTCCTGTGACTGAAATAAGCCCCAGTACATTCCGTTAAGGTAAAGATGATAATATCTGCTCCGGGTATAGGGCTGGATCATATCACGCTGGGTATCGCGGGAAAAAACCTCGCGTACCATTGAATTAAAGGAATCACCTGTGCTCCAGGCATAGTTCTGCTCAGACCTTAGATCGATCTTGTCGAACTCATCAACCCCTTCATCACCGAAAAGGGGGTATCTCAGTTTATCATTGCCATACTTCTCCCTGAAAAATAACCTGAACGCGTGCTTGGGGAAATCATAATTACGGCTCCATCCTCCCCTGATTCTCAGGCCTGCATTGACATTAAACCCCGGTAAGCCATCAGGATTGATCAGTTCAGCACTGCACTCCCTCTCCCATTCCAGGCCATGTCCCTTCGCATTTACATATATCCCTGAAGCCGGATCAAAAAGGTTCTTTATATCCGTTATAATTGAAATTGAGGGGATACCAAGCAAGGAACTTATAATCTGTCCTGAGTAGGCAGGATCATTAACCACATCAGGGTCCATGGCCAGATCAATGAACTGGCCATTTACATCAATTGAAGGCCAGCTTCCTCCAGGCCAGGATTGTGTCCTGACCTTTTCAGCAAAAATATATGTGCGCGAAGATGATATCGTAGGTTTAAATCCCTGTTTACTGGCCGATGCCCTTACAATAACCGAGGGAGTGGCAGGTCTTCCTTCAGTACTTTCAGGATTAATTGTAATTGTCACAGGCTGGTCGGATGTAAATCCGGTAGTGGAATTCTGAGGATTGCTTCCATCAAGGGTATAAGTTATCTGGACCGAGGCCTCCGTTGAGGAAATTTCAAGGTTAAATGGGGTCTCATAAAATCCCGATTGCACTGAAAACTCAATTCCTGATGAATCTATTAGCTGAGGAAGGTTTTTTTCAGCATGAATTTCTATATCAATATAAAAATCGGTGCTGGTAAGACTTACATTGAATCCCTGGACAGCTATATAATTTGTTCCTTCTGAAAGGTTCAGCGATCCGGTGTTAACAGTGTAAATATTTCCGGTTCCCGATTCATGATTTGCAGGTGCAACACTGTTATATAAGGGATTGGAGGGGGCATTGCTGCTTAGCGCTACAGCTCCGTTGATCCAGATTATTAATCCGTCATCAAAATCGGCAGTTATTGTTAATTCTTTAATCTGGTCCTTATTGGAGCACTCAAAGGTGGATCGCAGATAAATAGTGGTATAGCTGTTCTGCATGTCTGAAAGCTCGGTACCTCCAGCTCCGTTTCCGTATCTGAAAGGTGCTTTCCCTTTTATCCATCCTGAATAATCATATCCCGGATTCATCCAGGTACCCGGAAGAGATGTGGCATCTTT
>CAZCQC010000007.1:0-11744 GCA_964500155.1 uncultured Rikenellaceae bacterium
GGAAGACAACATCTGGATTGGTCATGAGAGGGGTATCTCGAGATACGATCGGAAAACAGGTATTACAAAAGGGTACAGCACTGATTTCGCAAATGGTGGAAAATGTAATGAAGGTGGCATTTATGAATCTGCCGACGGTAAAATATTTATCGGGACAACTGAAGGTTTAATTTTATATGACAGGCTGAAGGATCAGAAAGCCCATAATGCTCCTGTAAACAATATTAACTCGGTAACAATAAATGATGTTGAATACCCTTACCAGGCAACTTATTCCCTCCCCTACAAAAAACGCTATAATGTCAGGGTGAATTTTACAGGTATAAATTTCAGTAATCCCGAAAAAGTATATTACAGCACTTTCCTGGAGAATTATGATTCAGACTGGTCCAATGCATCTGATTCACGGGAAGTCTCATATAATCTTAGCGATGGTAAGTATAAATTCAATCTGTTGTCGGTGAACGAGGATGGACAGACACAGGAGAATCCGCTTGCGTTTGAGATCAATATTAAAAAACCGGTATGGAGAACATGGTGGTTTATCCTGTCTCTCCTGGGTATTACCGGAGGGATTGTGACTGTGATTTTCCGTGAACGTGAAAAAGCACAGAAGAAGATCCAGGAATATCTTGAGACCGAGCTGGATGCAAGGACCAAGGTTGTAATGAAGCAGAAAACCGAGCTTGAAATCCAGAACCTCGAAATAACTGACAGCATTAATTATGCAAGGAGGATCCAATCCAGTATCCTCCCTGATCTTAAACGGCTGAAGGAGCATTTCAAGGAGGCTTTTGTAATGTTTTATCCGCGTGATATAGTCAGCGGTGATTTTTACTGGTTTGACAAGCTCGATGATGATAAGTTCGTTCTTGTTTGTGCCGATTCAACAGGTCACGGTGTACCTGGTGCATTCATGTCGATGATAGGCTCGACACTCCTTCAGGATATCGTTTCAAGACAGCGGATAACAAAACCATCAGAAATCCTTACAAAGCTCGATAAGCAAATATTTTCCACACTAAATCAGAATCTTGAAGTAGGCGTTTCAAATGACGGCATGGATATAATTGTTTGTGAGTTTACACTTAAGAACAGGCATGTGAGGTTCGCTTCGGCCATGAGACCGGTTCTTATTGTAATGGGTGGTGAATCGTATTATATAAAAGGTAACAGGGCTTCCGTCGGTGGACAGACGGTTTCGGAGAAATATTTTGATGACCAGGAGTATTATCTTAATGAAGGTGATTCAATATATATGTTCACAGATGGACTTCCTGACCAGTTTGGCGGACCAGAGGGAAAGAAAATGAAGATTGCACGTTTGAAGAATTTCATCGAAGATATCCACAATCTTCCGGTTGACCAGCAGGAAGCGGCTATTGCAAAGTATTACACGGAATGGAAAGGCAGTTATGAGCAGGTTGACGACATCCTCTTTATGGGAGTGAAAGTTTAGTAGGGTTTACTCTTCGTAAACACCTGGAAAGTAAACCGGGATTAACGAGGTTGAGGCAGAATTGCTTGAATTACCTGCCCGGTCCTTTATATAAAAATCGTATTTGATAGTATCTTCCTGCGTATAGAAAAGATAAAAGAAGATAACCGAAATGTCTCCCTTTAATATTTTATTCTGTCCGGTTCTTTCCATATAGGGGATCCTGAACCCTGTGGGTGCAAAGGGGTCATTAGCTGGAGCCGGAGATATCTGACCATTATTCACCCTGAAGAGATTAACGAAAAGATTAATTGTATCGGCTTCCGCTGTTTCGTCGGGAACATCAAGGCCAAGATCGCCATCCCCGTCCTCAAAGTAGAATTCGAGCTTTCCCCCCTTGATCTGGTTCCCAAGCAAATCGGTTGTATCAAAAACTGTGAAGCTTGTATATTCAATCCGCGGTTCAGGTGGTAAAGTCTCAATTTTCCCGCAGGAAGCCAGGGCAAGAATGGAAAAAAGCACTAATACCGGAACAATTTTAATTTTCATCAGCTATACATAATACATTTCTTTTGCACAAAAACCACACCAAAGTAAGTTATTTTTTTCTGAAAAATATTCGTATCGGTACGCCGGAGAAGTCAAATTTCTCTCTCATCCTGTTTTCAACGTACCTTCGGTATGGTTCTTTAATATACTCGGGGAAGTTGCAGAAAAATGCAAACGCTGGAGTATAAACAGGTAATTGGGTCACATACTTTATCTTGATAAATTTACCTCTTGCCGAGGGAGGGGGATTATCATGGACTATACCAAGAAGGATATCATTCAGCTCAGAAGTGGGTATCTTCCTGTTTCTGTTATTGTTTACCAGCTCTACCGTTTCAAGGATCCTGTGAATGCGCTGCTTGTTTGTTGCGGAGATAAAAAGTACCGGATAGTCAATAAAGGGAGCTGTTTTGCTACGGATATCCTTTTCTGTCTGCAGAGCAGTATTGCTCTCTTTTTCAACAAGATCCCACTTATTGACGAGGATTATCATCCCCTTGTTGTTTTTAAGGATCAATGAAATTATGTTAAGGTCCTGGGCTTCAATACCCCTGGTGGCATCAATCATAAGAAGACAGATATCTGAACTCTCGATTGTACGTACAGCCCTCATAACCGAGTAGAACTCGATATCTTCACTTACTTTGGCTTTTTTCCTTAATCCTGCAGTATCGACAAGAAGAAAATCGTGATTGAATTTATTGTACCTGGTGTATATCGAATCGCGTGTGGTTCCTGCAAGGGGAGTGACAATGTTCCGTTCCTCTCCCAACAATGAATTTACTAGTGATGATTTGCCGACATTAGGCCTGCCAACAATGGCAACCCTCGGGATTTCAGGTATTTCATCAACAGGCTGATCGGGAAGATCTTTTACAATCTGGTCGAGAAGTTCCCCGGTTCCGCTTCCATTTATTGAGCTAAGAGGAAAATAATCGCCAAGGCCAAGTTTGTAGAATTCAGTAGCGTCAGCCAGCCTTTCGTTGTTATCAATCTTATTGACCACCAGGATCACTTTTTTGCCTGACCTTCTCAGGAGATCAGCCACTCCGGAATCAAGATCATGAATACCTGTCGTCACATCGACCATAAAGAGTATAATATCAGATTCGTCAACAGCTAACAAAACCTGCTTGTTTATTTCCTCTTCGAAAATGTCGTCAGAATTCCTGACATAGCCGCCTGTGTCAATCACAGAAAAATTGATACCGTTCCAGAGACATATGCCATAATTCCTGTCGCGCGTGACACCGCTTACCTCATCCACAATCGCTTCCCTCGATTCGGTCAGCCTGTTGAAAAGAGTCGATTTCCCGACGTTCGGTCTCCCCACTATTGCAACTATCCTACCCATAAAATTTCAGCTTTATTACTTATCTGTATCCGAATCTCTTTAACTCCTGAGGCTTATCGCGCCAGTCCTTTGTGACTTTAACATACAATTCCAGAAACACCTTCTTTCCGAAAAACTCCTCCATATCAAGGCGTGCTTCAGTACCGGTTTTTTTCAGTTTTTCGCCCTTGTGCCCGATGATAATTCCTTTTTGACTGTCGCGTGTTACATGGATCAATGCCCGGATCCTTATTATGCTCTGCTCTTCTTTAAAACTTTCTATTTCCACCTCCGCAGAATAAGGTATCTCCTTCTGATAATTCATCAGGACCTTTTCCCTTATTATTTCCGATGCAAAGAACCTCTCATATTTGTCTGTAAGCTGATCCTTTGGAAAATAAGGAGCACCTTCGGGCAGCTTGCTGACAATGGCGCTCACCAGAATATCAAGATTAAACCTTTTGAGGGCTGAAACCGGTATTATGGGTGAACCCGGGAATTTCTTATCCCATAATGCTGTGATCCGTTCAAGATCCTTTTGGTTGCTCAGGTCTATCTTATTTATTACAACTATCACAGGGATCCCCGATTCTCTTATTGTAGTAGTGTATCCGGTTTCATCCCCGGTTTTTTCAGTGACATCAGTCACATAAATAATAATATCAGCATCACTAAGTGCAATGTTGACAAAAGTCATCATTGACTCCTGAAGCTTGTACTTCGGTTTCAGAATACCGGGGGTATCGGAATAGACTATCTGGAAATCATCCCCGTTGACAATGCCCATAATCCTGTGCCGGGTGGTCTGTGCTTTGGAGGTAATTATTGAAAGCTTCTCCCCAACCAGGGCATTCATTATAGTTGATTTTCCAACATTTGGATTTCCAAGGATATTTACAAAACCAGATCTGTGACTCATTTTTACCGGTTAAAATATACCCCTTTTAAGCATGGCTATTTCTTTGTCATTTAGGAACCTCCATTTACCTCTTGGCAGGTTCTTCTTCGTCAATCCTGCAAAATATACCCTGTCAAGCTTTTTAACCTTGTATCCAAGCTTCTCGAAGATCCTTCTGACAATCCTGTTCTGCCCCGAATGGATCTCAATACCTATTTGCGATTTGTCTTCTGCATCTGCATACGATACTGCATCAGCTGCAATAATTTCTCCGTCAATTTCCACACCTTCGGTAAGCAGGGTAAGATCATTCCTTGTTACCACCTTGTCGAGGAAAACATGATATATTTTTTTTCTTTTGTATCTGGGATGCGTAAGTTTGCCTGTAAGATCTCCGTCATTTGTTAAAAGGAGTACACCTGTTGTAGCCTTATCGAGCCGTCCAACGGGATAAACTCTTTCAGTGCAGGCGTCACCTAAAAGGTCAAGAACGGTCTGATCGGCATGAGGATCCTCAACAGTAGTTACATATCCCCTGGGTTTGTTCAACAGTATGTATACTTTTTTTTCCGCACTGAGCCTCTTGTTTTTAAACCTTATTTCATCACTAGTGGTTACTTTAGTCCCAAGATCAGTTACCACCTTGCCATTTACCGTTATTGAACCGTTGCTGATCAGATCATCTGCCTCTCTTCGTGAACAGACGCCGCTGTGAGCAATAAATCTGTTGAGCCTGATCTTAACATCCTCTGCTTTCCTGACTTTGGGTCCGGACATTTCTTTTCCTGCCACTGACTTCCGTGCAGGTTTCCTGTGTTCCATATAGTTTTTATTCAGGCTCCAAAGGTACAATTATTTGACAATATTATGATTTCGGGTTATTTTTGCACCTTTGCTTCACTTTAAATTAAATTCCATGCCATTATTAAAATCTATTTCGGGAATCAGGGGAACAATCGGCGGAAAACCAGGTGAAAGCCTTACACCGGTCGATATTGTAAAATTTGCTTCGGCATACGGAACCTGGCTTGACCGAAGAAATAATAATAAGAAGCTAATGGTTGTTATCGGTCGTGATGCAAGAAGATCGGGAAGCATGGTCAGCAATCTTGTTGTGAATACACTGAGAAGCCTTGGAATTGATATAACTGATATTGGTATGGCCACAACCCCAACGGTTGAGCTGGCTGTTACCGGAACTGGTTCAGATGGCGGGATTATTATAACAGCTAGCCATAATCCTGCTGAATGGAACGCACTGAAACTGCTTAATGAGAGGGGTGAATTCCTTTCATCAGCTGATGGGATTGATCTCCTGGATATTGCAGAATCGGAGGATTTCAAGTTCGCACCGCTTGATGATATCGGATCTTATGTTCATGATGATTCCTGGGGACAGGTACATATTGATCAGGTGCTTGCACTTGAAATGGTTGACCGTGTTGCCATAAAAACTGCTGATTTTAAAGTGGCCATTGACTGTGTAAATTCAGTTGGAGGAATTATCGTTCCGGCCCTGCTTAAATCGCTTGGAGTTTCTAAAATTTCCGAAATAAACACAACACCTGACGGTAATTTTGCACATAACCCTGAACCACTTCCACAAAATCTCACGCAGATTTCTTCACTGACAGTGAGAACAAAGGCTGATGTTGGTTTTGTTGTTGATCCGGATGTGGACAGGCTTGCAATTATATGTGAGGATGGATCGATGTTCGGAGAGGAGTATACCCTTGTTGCAGTTTCAGACTATATCCTGAAAAGCAACCCGGGTAATACAGTATCCAATCTTTCTTCAACAAGAGCACTGAAAGATGTGACCGAAAAACATGGAGGCCATTACTTTACAGCAGCCGTGGGTGAAGTAAATGTTGTGGAGGAAATGAAAATAAGGCAGGCAGTTATTGGTGGCGAAGGAAACGGAGGCGTAATTTATCCCGGGCTTCACTACGGGCGGGATGCGATTGCAGGCATCGCCCTTTTCCTTTCACATCTGGCTAAAAGCAGGATGAAATGCTCTGAGCTAAGAAAAACTTATCCGGATTACTTTATTGCAAAGAAAAAGCTGGAGCTTCCTTCCGGTTTCGATTTCAAGATTTTACTTGATAATCTACGAACACAGTTCAGCGATCATGAAATTGATGAAAGAGATGGTATGAGAATTGAACACAGTGATGGCTGGGTACAGATCCGCAAATCAAACACTGAGCCGGTCATAAGAATATATGCGGAAGCCAGATCTATGGACGATGCTGAAAATCTGGCCGATACGGTTATTACAATTGTTAAAAAAGTCAAATAGTCTTCTTTTTTCCGGGAGTTCCGGAATAAAAATAACATGATGAGTGTCTTTAATCCGTAAGACCAAAATCCATAAACCTTAAAAGATGTTAAAACTTTTTCGGGTAAAACACATTTAAATACTTTTGCAGGTAATTCAGTTCAGGAAACTTAAAAAATAATAAAGAATAATTTCGATGAAAAAATCAGTTATCATTGCAGGCATTGTTGCACTAGTGGCAATAATTATCCTGATCGCAATCGGAAAGGCAGCAAAGAAGAAAGATATAGCCAATCTGTACGTTGAAGCAAAAAAGGGTCAGTTTGAGATTGTGGTTTCCACTACAGGTGAGCTTCAGGCTGAAAACTCAGCAGACATAAAGGGCCCTGATTTTACCCAGAGCCGGCAGATCAGAGCTGCAGATATTAAAATAACTGATCTGGTCCCTGAAGGAACACAGGTTAAGGCAGGCGATTTTATTGCCACTCTCGACAGGACATCTTTTGATAATACACTTAAGGATGAGCTTGAGAGGCTGACCACCCAGGAAGCCAATCTCGAGGTTAAAATGCTCGACACGGCAGTTACTTTGAGTGACCTACGCGATAATATCAAGAACCTTAAGTTCTCGGTTGAAGAGGCAGAAATAACTCTTGAACAGTCGAAATTTGAACCTCCGACAACTATCAGGCAGGCTGAGATTTCCCTCGACAAGGCAAAACGTTCACTGGAACAGGCAATTAAGGGTTATTCGCTTAAAATAGAACAAGCCAGATCCGATATGAAGACAATTAAATTCAACCTTTCGGAACAACGGCAAAGGGTATCTGATCTTCAAACTATATTGTCAAAATTCACCATTTATGCTCCGGCTGACGGAATGGTGATCTATAAGAGAGACAGAACAAATGCAAAAAGGAAAGTAGGATCCTCCATATCTCCCTGGGATAATGTTGTTGCAACTCTGCCGGATATGTCATCGATGATATCCAAAACATACGTCAATGAGATTGACGTAAGCAAAGTCAAAGCCGGGCAAAAAGTTAATCTGCTTGTGGATGCTTTTCCTGAAAAATCTTATACCGGAACTGTTTTATCCGTAGCAAATATCGGGGAACAGCTGCCGAATGCCGATGCAAAGGTATTCGAAGTGGTGATCAAGCTTAACGAATCTGATCCAATACTGAGACCTTCAATGACAACAGGCAACCAGATCGTTACCAAGACGATTGAGGATGTTACCTATATTCCGCTTGAGAGTGTTCAGCTTGGTGCCGACAGTATTCCATTTGTATACACTAAGAAAGGAAGCAAGCAGATTGTTGTGACCGGTGAAGAGAATGAAAACAATGTAGTGATTGAGCAGGGGCTGGAAGCCGGAGCGGTTATTTATCTGAGTACTCCGGAAAATATTGATAAATTCAAGCTGGCAGGGCAGGACCTTATCGCCGTGAACCAGGAGCGGGTAAAAGCAAAGAAAGAAGAGGAAAGGAAAGCAAGAGAAGAGGCTGCAAAGGCTAACGACAGGCAAGGATTTCCAGGAGGAATGGAGGGAATGACACCGGAAATGATGCAGCGTTTTCAGCAGATGAGAGGTAATATGCCGCAGGGCGGGGCAACGGGTGCTCAGGGTGGCCAGGGTGGTCAACAGGGAGGACAGAGGGATACCGCTGCTTTCAGAAGAATGATGCAGAATAATCCCGAAATGAGACAGAGAATGCAGAATATGCGAAGAGATACATCAGCAAGACGAAGGAATACAAATCAACAGGTTCAGGGTGGGCAGACACCTCCTCCGGGAACACCAAACTCAAACCAGAATTAATCTTAAACACTTAAGTTATGTTTAAATTTTTCTTGAGATATTTTCACGACATAGAGATTGCCGTTGAATCTATAGTTTCGAACAAGCTGAAATCGATGCTTACTGCACTCGGGATAATATTCGGGGTTGCTGCGGTTATCGCAATGCTTGCAATAGGAAAGGGAGCCAAGCAGGAGATCATGGAACAGATGAAAATGGTAGGCGTTAATAACATTCTCATAAATCCGATTGTGCAGGATCAGAATTCTTCAAGTTCTGATGAAACGGAAAAACAAACAAAGAAATTTTCGAGAGGCCTGAGCATGCTCGATGTAGATGCTATCCGTGAAACCCTGCCGTCAGTTAAGCGGATAAGTCCTGAAATTTCATTCAACTCTGTCGCAATGATGAACGGAGTAAAATACACTGCCAAACTTGTAGGTGTTTCAAACGATTATTTCTACCTCTACAACCTGCCCCTGGTTTCAGGGACCTTTTTTAACGATTACCAGGAAGAGAACGGAATACAGGTTTGCATAATCGGTGCAAATATCCGGGCTAAATTCTTTAGCAAGGTTGAACCTATCGGTCAGTACATAAAGTTTAACGGGATATGGTTGAAAGTTATTGGTGTTCTGCAAAAAACTAATGTCAGCCTTACCGGATTTGAAGAAAAGGGCGTAAATGTGTACAACGATAATATTTATATCCCTATCCAGACAATGCTCCTCAGATATCAGAACAGGGCGCTCGTCAATACAAAGCTGGCATCTGAAGCTTCTTCTAATATAATGATCATGGGCGGACCGGGCGGAATGGGCGGTATGTCGCGCATTGTGGTCAGCAGTTCCGACGCTTCAACAGATGCTGAGACCAATTACAATCAGCTCGACAGGATAGTTGTCCAGGTTACCGAAACGGAACAGCTTAACGCGAGTACTGAAATACTAAGCCGCATGCTTACAAGGCGTCACACAAACGTTAAGGATTTCGAGATCACTGTTCCCGAGCTTCTTCTGAAACAGCAGGAAAGGACAAAGGATATTTTCAACATTGTACTTGGTGTAATAGCAAGTATCTCTCTGCTTGTTGGTGGAATAGGAATCATGAATATAATGTATGCCTCTGTGATGGAGAGAATAAAGGAAATAGGTACAAGAATGGCCATCGGCGCCAAAAAAATGGATATTGTTGTTCAATTCCTTTCTGAAGCCGTACTCATTAGTGTCACCGGCGGTTTTATCGGAATATTCCTGGGATTCGTCATGGCTAAGCTGATAGAACAGATTGCAGGCATTACAACAATTGTAACATTCTTTTCCATATTTATTGCTTTCGGAGTATCAGCTGCAGTCGGTGTTGCTTTTGGGTATCAGCCGGCAAAGAAAGCATCTGAAAAAGATCCTATTGAATCATTAAGATACGAATAAAATATTAAAAATGAAGAAGTTATTATTATTAGCAACAATAAGCTTGTTATTGGTTCCATTTCAGATTTCAAATTCACAGGAATTAAAAAGACTCACTCTGGAAGAAGTCTTAAAACTGGCCGAGGAGCAATCACCAAATGCCCTTATGGCTAAAAACAGATTCCGCGCAAGTTACTGGCAATTTCGTACATTCAAAGCCGAATACAGACCCTCACTGACACTTACGGGAACAACCCCTTATTACAGCACTGCGTTTGAAAGAGTCTGGAATTCGCAGGATAGCAAATGGGATTATAAATCCACTAACGTGCTTCGTAACCTGGGATCGCTGGCTCTTTCGCAAAATATTGGTTTAACAGGCGGTACAATCTCTTTAAATTCCGATCTGACGCTTGAAAATGATTTTGAAAGAGATACACGCAATTATATTACTGTCCCGGTGAGCATTGGATTGGTACAACCATTATTCAGGTATAATTCACTGAAATGGCAGAAAAAAACTGAACCACTTAAATATTCAGCAGCCAAACAGACATATCTTTCCAATATAGAAGCTGTGCACACACAGGCTGTTATGAATTTCTTCTCTCTGGCACTTGCACAGAGCAATAAGCAGATCGCCGAGATGAACTTTGCAAACGCAGATACGCTTTATAAGATAGCACAGGGAAGATATGAGCTGGGAACCATTGCTGAAAATGAATTGCTCGAGCTTCAGCTTTCATGGCTTAATACGGAAACCAACAGGAAGGAAGCCGAGATGAATCTGCGCGACAGGGAGATCCGTCTTAAATCATTCCTTGGGTTCAATGCGAATGTAAGGCTGGAGCTTATTCTGCCGACTGAAATACCTCCATTGCAGGTGAATTCGGAGGAAGTGCTTGAGATGGCAAAAACCAATAATCCTGAGTTAATTAATCAGGCGCTTACTGTGCTGACAGCACAGAGCAGTGTTGCTCAGGCAAAAGCAGAAAAGGGGCTTAATGCCAACCTTATTGCCTCATTTGGTACAAGGGATCAGGATTCCAATTTTGATCTGGCCTACGCGAACTCAAACCAGCAACAGAACGTAAGGTTAGGTATAACCATGCCAATCCTTGACTGGGGACTAGGCCGTGGAAAGTATAAAATGGCCGTATCAAACCTTGAACTTGCACAGGTTACAGCGGATCAGGCGCGGGTCGACTTTGAACAGAACCTTGTACTCGATGTAGAGCAATTCAACCTTCAGAAGGCACAGGTTGCAGTAGCAGCTAAATCCGACACTGTGGCAATGAGAATGTACGAAGTTACTAAACAGAGATTTCTTATTGGAAAAATTGCCATCCTTGAGCTGAACAACGCTGACACGAAAAAAGACCAGAACAGAAGAGCTTTTATTCAGGCTTTGCAGAACTACTGGAACTATTATTACAACATCCGCAGTCTTGCCCTGTACGATTTTCTTAACAGGAAACCAATTGAAACTGAGTTTGAAAAACTGCTCGAATAAAAGAATATAAATTTGAATTAGGAGGGTTTTAAATGATCCTCCTTTTTTTTTGCCCTTAAATCCCCGCCAGTTGGCGGGGACTTAAAACTAATAATGTTACATATGAAGTTGTTGTTGAAAAAGCTGCAGTTTACCCCCCATCCCCGCCAGCTGGCGGGGCTTTATAAACATCAGTAAATCAATAAGTCTCCCCTTCACTTTCGCGTAGCTTCAGCGAAGCAAAGCTGGGGGATTTAGGGGTAAAAAGACAGATGAGGACTTTTTCAACAGCCCCAAGGGGGCAGAAATGAGGTGAATTGATGCAAATTGGAATTTATCACCAGACCCTTGTTTTAAAAATGGTTTTTTATAAAAAATTAATATCTTTGCGCCTCAATTAAGAATATTCTGAAAAAATACCATTAATCCAAAATAAAAACAAATGCAAAACAAAGCAGTTATTACGATTCTGGCGATTGCACTTGCACTGGTTTGTATCTACCAGCTATCATTTACAGGTGCAACTTATAAAGTCAGAAA
>CAZCQC010000008.1:0-6280 GCA_964500155.1 uncultured Rikenellaceae bacterium
CTCCATGCTGAAATGTGTCCTTGTAAAAGCCTGCATAATAATTATAGTTGTTCTGGTAAACAAGGAAATCCTTATTGAGCGCAAAAATATACTTTGAAGTAATGTTTGTTTTTGGAAGGCCAGCTTTTTCAGGAAATTTGAGTTCAAAGACCTGTCTGGGATTATAATCGAGATTTCTTCCCATTTTATACCTTAGGTTGGATGATGTTTTCCTGTCTCCGATGACCTTTATCGGATTCTGTACCCTTATTGTACCATGATCTGTGCTGAAAATTATTTTAACAGGCTGGGTTGAAAGCGCAATCAGCAATTCGTACAGTGGAGAATGGACAAACCATGAACGTGTAAGGCTCCTGTAGGCCTTCTCATCATTTGCCAGATCCCTTATAAGACCAATTTCAGTCCTGGCATGCGAAAGCATGTCAACAAAATTGTAAACAAGGATATTAATATCATTATCAAGCATCTGCCTGATTCTTTCATTAACTTTCCTGCCTTCCTGGTTACTTATTATTTTATGATACGACCATTTGTATTTCAGTCCCTTGCGGGCAAGCTGATATTTAAAAAGTTCTTCCTCGAAATTGTTTTTACCTTCCTCCTCATCATCTTCAACCCAGTATTCAGGTAGTATTGCTGCAATTGCCGATGGCATAAGACCGGAAAAAATTGCATTACGGCTGTACTGGGTTGCAGTAGGCAGTATACTGAAGTAAATATCTTCTTCGATCACCCTGTAAATTCCGGCAAGCTCTGAGGCTATCATTTTCCACTGGTCAAATCTCAGATTATCAATAAGTATAAAGAAAACAGGTCTTCCCTGCTGCACATTCGGAAATATTTTCTTTGAAAACAGAGATGGCGACAGCACAGGTTTTTCAAGTGCATCCGGATCAAGCCAGGAGAGATAGTGGTTGGTCAGGTATTTTACAAAAGCATTGTTTGCATCATTTTCCTGCATTTTCAGAATTTCGCTCATACCGGGATCAGTCGATTTTTCAAGTTCCGATTCCCAGAATGTTATCTTCCTGTAAAGCTCAGTCCAGTCGGTATGGCTCCTTGCTGACGAAATCAGGTTCCCAATACTGCCGAACTCCTGCCTGTAGTTTGTTGTTGTTTTTTCGGTAATGAGCCTTCTCTGTTCGGTGATCCTTTTCACAACAAGCAGCAATTGATTTGGCTTGACCGGCTTTATCAGATAATCAGCCATTTCCGACCCGATAGCTGCCTCCATGATCCCCTCTTCTTCGTTTTTGGTTATCATTACTACCGGCAAGTCATTCTTTATCTCTTTTATCAGGCGGAGTGTCTCAAGTCCGCTCAGCCCCGGCATGCTTTCATCAAGAAATATCAGATCATAAGGATTATGACGGACCAGATCGACAGTGTCGATGCCATTTGTACAGGTATCTATCTCATAACCTTTTTCCCTGAGGAATAAGACATGGGCTTTCAGGACCTCAATTTCATCATCGGTCCATAATATTCTGATTGTTCTCATTGAAGAAGTAAAGAGTTCAGGATGTAAAATTACCTATTCTTTTTCCCAGTTAGGTAGTTTTCCTTAAAGAAAAGATAGTAACGGTCAGGATTTTTATCCTCGTCAAGATTTTTTGTATTGTTATTATTGATCAGGAAGCTCATTATCTGAGTCCCTGAGGTATTTCTAATAACCTTTTCCGCTTTGAAAGAATTATAATAATCCCAGGCCTGGGAATTGTTTGCAAACCCGGAGACTGTTATTTTTACATATTTATTGTCAACCAGGATACCATCTGTCCGATAATTCTTGTTTGTATAATTATCAATATTATAGCTGATCACATCAAAAGATGCCTGGTTTATATTGATTGAAGGATCAGTGATAATAACATTAAAAGAATATAAAGCCGTTGTGTCGGCAACATAAAGTTCAGCTGCTATAACCTTGTCTTCCTCAATTTTGAGCTCAGGCAGTTTTTTGTTCAGGTATGCAGAGAGCTCAGCAGCTTTCTTCCCTTCTTCTGTTGAGGGCCATGCCTTGATCAGCCGGTTAAGCTCTTCCTTGAAGCTTCTCTCATCGCTGGTTCTGGCAACTGAATATGCCCTCAGAAGCATGAATTTCGGCGCAAGAATATCGGCAGCATTATTTTTAAGTGCACTGTCGCAAACAGATATTGATTCCCTGAAATTCTCAAGAATATATAAATTGTATGCTTCCTGGTAAAGCTTGGCCGACAACTTCATTTCGGCCATCTTATTATTATAATAATCCGGATCAGAGAGAATTTTTGCAAACTCGCTTTCAGGATATTTTTCAAGAAGTCTTTGACGGGTTATCTCAGATTTCTGGCTGTTCTCTTCTTTATACAGTTTAAAAAGATCGTAAAGTGTTTCCGGGACAAGTTCGTTCTCAGGAAAACGTGACAATAATGTTTCGTATGATTCAGCCGCTTTCTTAGTGTCGGTTATTTTCTCTGCAAAGACTTTGCCCGAATTAAAATAAGCATTTGCAATTCTTTCATTGGATATCTTCAACAGGGTATCGTTCAGTGGCAGGTCCTTAAGGTAGAATTCAGGCTTTTTATAGTCTGTCACTGCTTTCGAAGTGTCGGATTGGGATTTCCCATTCTCATCCTGTCCGGATGATACCTGCTGAACACTTACCCTTGCCTTGTTTGATCTTCTCCAGTTATCTTCAAGACGCCTTTCACCCCATTTCCTTTTGAATTCTGTTCTGCCGAAAGTCAGTGCGGTCTGATTGTAAAAATACCATTTACCTTCCTGCGAAATATTGTCCTGAAACCTTCTCTCATTTTCATAATACTGACCTATGTTTGCCCTGTCGGCATATTCAGATGTTATACCTTCACTTTCAGCCTTTATTATCTTTTCAATAATGCCTGATATCAGTGCATCCCTCTCATTCTGTGACATTGCTGCAACTTTCTGCAGGCTGTCTTCCCTCTGGATGACAGTTAAATGCGTTACAAGCAAATTAAGATTCTGGGATTTTGTTTTAAGATCCTTATAGTCAGGATATTTCTCATCAAGAAAAAATACTGTACTGTCATAGTATTTCCCGGCTTTCATATAATCGGGAATGCTGTAATAGTGTTCAGCCAGGGCCAGATATGATTTTCCTTTCTGATTCTGGTTGACAGAGCTTGATGAAGCTGATTTTCTGTAATATTCAAGTGCCTCGTTATCCTTACCCTCTTTTTTCATCATATTTCCGAGGGCAAAATATATCTGATCCTGAAAATCTTTATTCTTCGAGTCTTTCAGCATTTTTTCAAGCTCTTTCCTTATCTCCTCAGGATTACCGGAGTTCACATCGAAAACTCCGGCAATATTTATCCTGGCATTGAATTCAACATCATATGGCGGATTCATCTTTACGACTTCCCTGTATAAAGAAATTGCCTTACCCGGATCGCCGGTTCGTTCATATAACTGGGCCAGAAGATATGTGAGCCTGTATTTTACCCTCTTGCCTGATATAAGCATTAATGCATCTGAAAGAGGTCCAATGGCTTCCTGATACTTTTTTTGTTTGATGAACAGATCAGCCATGGTAGTCGAATAAACAGCCCTGAGTTCCCTGGGTGATTTTGGGTCCGGTTCAATCTCATTAAGAAGCCTGCCTGCTTCAATATAGCTTCCTCTCTCGCTGTTGATCCTTGCCAGCCATATCGAAGATTCCGTTTTTATTTCAGGATCATTGGCCTCCTCAATGCAATAGCTAAAAACCGATGCCGCATCGCTGAACTCATGCTTGTAGAACCGGGCTTTACCTATCAGGAAATAACTGTCGTCGACCCATTCGTTGAATTCTTTCTGTTCAAGCAAGGCCTTTTCATTCTCAGAAAGATCTTTCTTTGAATCGAAATCTGGTTTTGCCGTTATCGATTTTAAAGAGATGAGCTTAGAGGCTTTCTGAATAGCTGTTTCCATATTGGAGGAACAGAGTGAAACAGTTGTTGGATCACTGTTCTCAAAAACTCTTAGCATCTCCGAAAAATCATCCCTGTAACCCTTGTCAATTTTCAGGACACCTTCTTTAAAACTCTCATAGCCATTAAAATAGATGTTGAATCTCGAAGTCAGGCCATGGTAAAACCTGGTTGTCCCAGTGTTTTTCTCAACGGAACAATCTGTAAGGGACAGAAGAAGTCCCAGAGTTATCAGAATTTTATATGATACTCTCCCGGATAACAATAAATTCGGTTTAATACTATAAACTGACTAAAACTGTGTATAGTATTTCAAAGATAAGCAAAATTGGAACAGTGCGGGATATCAGGCTGAAACCACTTTTGTGATTTCGGGAACCTCCTGCATTATAGCCTGCTCGACCCCTGCCTTCAGCGTCTGCAACGCGAATGGACATCCATGGCACGCACCTGTCAGCTTGACTTTAACAGTCAGATCGTCCGTTATTTCTACAAGGTCAATATCTCCACCGTCGTTCTGAAGGTATGGTCTTACCCTGTTCAATGCCTTAACTACCTTTTCCTTAATGATTTTATGATCTGCCATTTTATTAATTTTTATATTATTTACCCATTTCAACTTTAATCGTTGGTCTGATCTCCTTATTCCTTTTATCAACTTTATCGATTACTTCCTCAGCCAGTTCCAAAAACGCATTTCCTGCCACAGAATCACCAAGCACAACCGGATACCCGTTATCACTGCCTTCACAGATACTCTGAACCAAAGGAATCTGCCCAAGCAGAGGAACATTCAATTTTTTCGAAAGTGCTTTGCCTCCGCCTTTTCCGAAAATAAAATATTTGTTCTCCGGGAGTTCGGCAGGTGTGAACCATGACATGTTCTCAACAAGTCCGAGAACCGGGACATTGATCTTTTCGCTCCGGAACATCGCGATCCCCTTTATGGCATCAGCGATTGCCACCTCCTGCGGAGTTGTGACAACTATTGCCCCGGTTACCGGGACCTCCTGAACAAGAGTCAGGTGAATATCACTTGTTCCGGGGGGAAGGTCAAAGATCAGATAATCAAGTTCACCCCAGTCGCCCTGCGCCATCAGCTGTTTAAGGAAACCGGAAGCCATTGGCCCTCTCCATACAACAGCCTCGGAAGGATTTACGAAAAAACCTGTTGAAAGCACCTTTACTCCGTATTTTGTCAGTGGAATTAAAAGATCAGTATCATTTTTGCTGACAACTTCGGGATGATAATCACCGGCATCAAACATTCTGGGCACTGAAGGACCGAAGACGTCAGCATCGAGAAGTCCGACAGCAAATCCTTTTTTTGCAAGGGCGATTGAAAGATTTACAGCAATAGTGGTTTTTCCTACTCCTCCTTTTCCTGAAGAGACAGCAATAATATTTTTTACTCCGGATAACATCACATTCTCTTTTTTATGGAGTTTTGCCTCAGTTACCCTGGGTTCCAATTTTATCTCATTTATAACGGCATCAGGTCCAAGAACCTCCTTAATTGCTCTCGCGGCGGAGCTTTTTAAAGAGGAAATAAATGGATCATTGGATTTTTCGGGTGTGATCGTTATTGAAATGCCATCTTTAACACTCTCTATTTCAGAAATATAACCAAGGGCAACAATGTCTTTCCTTTTTTCCGGATGAATTACCCTGGTAAGGGCTTCTAATATCTGGTCTTTTGTAAACATACTTATTTTCCTTTAATTTTTTTACCCCCAACCCCCCAAGGGGGGCTATATATGGAATTGATTTTGAACCCCCTTTAGGGGGCAGGGGATAATCTCTATTTAAATTAAATCTAAATAAGGTGCAATTTTAGCAAATTTTATCAGGTAAACCAAAAAATCAATCTAATTCTACAGAAGGATCCCAGAACTTTTCCCTGAAGTTCACTACACAGTCATCCTCAACAATGAGCCCTTCATTTTCAAGGAGCTGCTGCATTGTTGATGAATTGCCAAAATGATGTTTCCCTGTAAGTAGCCCTTTCCGGTTGATAACACGGTGTGCGGGAATAAATTCAGTGTCATTATGGCAGATGTTCAAAGCCCATCCCACCACGCGGGCTGATCTGCCAGTCCCAAGATACCTGGCAATGGCTCCGTATGAGGTAACCCTTCCATAGGGGATCAGGCGGGTCACTTCATATACCCTTGTGAAAAAATCATTGTTATTCTGTTTTTTCCCACCCATGACTAATGAATCTGTCTTTCTCGAGCCGGAACGCAAGGTAATTTATTGTTTTTCCCTGTTCAAGAAATTTTGTCTCGTAATGAGTTTTTATGGATAGAATTCCTGCGATTGCCTGATTCTGATTTACCGGATTT
>CAZCQC010000009.1:0-2988 GCA_964500155.1 uncultured Rikenellaceae bacterium
TTGATCTTTTTCAGTTTATCGGCAAACCTCTGGTAAACAGCTTCTTGTTGAAAAATCTGTTCCCTGACTTTTTCCTGCATTCTTTCATTCCTCGGAATATCACCGGTGGCCTGGTTTATATCTGAGTCTGATTTGTTGATCTTTTTCTCAGATGATTCTATTGCATTCTGGGCTTTCTTTTTTCTTTTTTCAAGCTCCTTGATCTGTTCAGCTTTTTCTTTTTTGGCAGGACCATCTTCCATTGAGGTAAGAAGACTATTCTGTTCAATGATCGCAGCGTTAACGGTATTAAGTTCATTGTTCATGATTGTGATATTCTCTTTTTCACTGGAAATCGTGCTGTTGTCCGTTTGAATTCCTTTCTGCATTTTAGATTTTTCATTCTCAAGCGATGATAATTCTCTCTGCAGATCGCGGAGCCTTTTCTCTTCTGCATCAGCCTGTCCTTTTGCTACCTCAATGTATTGATTTTTCGCGAATTCCTTAAGAAAATCTTGTGCCTTTGCATACTCAGGTTCTCCTGATGATCTTTCAATATACTGATCCTTTTTTGTCTCAAAAGATGCAAAAAGCTGCGACATTGAGTCGAGCCTGATAAGCTTGCTGTATACATTAATCTGGTTTGGGCTGATTGCTTTTATCCTGGCCCCGAATATCGACATTTCGCCGTTCTCGGTAACAACTTTCGATTTTGTACCGGTCTGCAGATCCCTGATCCATGTTTTCAGTGCTTTATCGTAGTCGGCTTCAGGTATTGTAACCGACATACCTGGTAACACGCTCTTCCCTATTTGAAGGGTATCATCAGAAATAGTGATAGGTTTTTGAGCATTAATTCCGAGAAATGCAAATATTCCAAAAATAGTAAGTGTAATCTTTAATTTCATAGTAGCAATTTTTTATTCAAACTTTTATGGTCTGTTTAAATATACAAATATTCAGATAAACAGATATAAGAACAACAAAGATACAAAATATCAAAAAAAGTAACAATTATATTGTTGTTTTACAGCGGACAATTTTGACAATCTGGGGGTGTTCATTTTGTTGTAAAGAATACAGCTGAATGGTTCGAAATGACCAAAATCAGATAAAATGCTTTTTTTCATTCTAATTAGTATCAAATTTTATTACCTTTCACCAGATAATCTGAACTAATGATCAGGATAATTGCAGATGATAAAATTCCTTTTTTGAAAGGTGTTCTTGAGCCTTATGCTAAGGTTACTTATTTACCTGGAAATCAGATTAACAAAAATTCAATATCGGGAACTGATGCTTTACTTGTCAGGACCAGGACCAGATGTAACCACGAATTGCTTTCAGGTACACCTGTGAAATTCATTGGGACAGCCACTATCGGATTTGATCATATCGATACCGAATATTGTGAGAAAAATGGAATTAAATGGACCAATGCACCCGGATGTAATTCATCTTCAGTCCAGCAATATATTGCTTCAGCACTGTTGCGTATTTCGGGTGAAACAGGGTTCAGCCTGAAGGATAAGACGCTCGGGATTATCGGGGTTGGGAATGTAGGATCAAAGGTTCAGAATCTGGCCACCGCACTTGGAATGAATGTTATCCTGAATGACCCACCACGGGCGAGGAAGGAAAGGAAAAAGATATTTTCCAGCCTGGATCACCTACTTAACGAATCAGATATTATTACCCTGCATGTTCCGCTCAATCTTGATGGTCAGGATAAAACATATCACCTCTTCGATGGTGAGACCATAGGCAGGTTCAAAAAAGGGAGCTGGTTCATAAATTCATCAAGGGGAGAGGTTGTAGAGACTGAAGCTCTGAAAGATGCCCTTGGAAGTGAAAAGCTGGCAGGTGCAGTGATAGATGTTTGGGAGTGGGAGCCTGAGATTGATATACCGCTTATGCACATGTCGTTCATTGCAACTCCGCATATAGCAGGTTATTCAGCCGATGGAAAAGCAAACGGGGTTTCAATGATAGTGAAGGATCTTTGCGAATCATTTGATATCCCGCTTGGTGACTGGTATCCATCTGAAATTCCTGCTCCTCCCGAGTCTGTGCTGACTATTGACTGCAATGGAAAAAGCACTGAGGAAATATTACGAAGGGCAATTTTTCATACGTATAATATTATTGAAGACGATATCAGGCTGAGATTCGATCCCACGCGTTTCGAAAAGGAGAGAGAAAATTACCCGGTCAGACGAGAATTTTCATGCTACACTATTGATCTTAAGGATGGTAATGAAGAAATTACAGAACTCCTAAGGTCTTTAGGATTTAAAGTCGCCAAATAGCAACTAATTTTATTTCATAACCACTGTGTTAAACAGAGTAAAGATGGAGTTACACTGTTTTACTACGTAATTACATTGTAATTACATTGCCAGCACCCTGTGAAACTCCCCCGATGGATCGGGGCAGGCTGTTTTTATTCTACGAACTCCGTGTTAAAATATTTGATCTTTTCAGACATGCACCAGTTCTGAAGCTGCTGCATATTCCTTAACCTGGAAAACAAATGCCTGAAGCCTCGTATCGAGCGAAACTGTATCCTGACCGTCATATGCGATATTTATGTATGGAATATTATTATGATCCTTCCTGAAAGAATCGCTTAATGATGCCACCAGTGTTCCCGGCATGCATGTAAACGGAAGAATTGCAGCAAATCCCGATACTCCTCTTTTTGTAAGAGCTACCGAAGTACCCATAGCTATCGGAGGATCACCATCGTAGAATTCATTTACATAAGTATTGCACAGCTTAAGCATATCATGAAGCGATACATCTTTTTCGTGATCGGTAAGTTTCTTGATCCCCCTCAGTAATGAATTTGCTATTACATCCTGTCCTATTCCCTGGATCTTGGATTTTATGATGCCTTTTGTATCGTTTTTCCAGCGGCTGTCGCGGGTAAAGCGATGTGTGGAATAATATATCCATTCGGAGAATGGTCCAATAACTACCTCTGCTCCAAGATCTTCTAGCCTGTTG
>CAZCQC010000010.1:0-13527 GCA_964500155.1 uncultured Rikenellaceae bacterium
TTTCTGAAGGTTTACATACCACCCAAGCTTTTTTGAAACAGGCATTTTATGTGATTCTACAAATTCAACAAGAATTCCGTCGGGATCCTCAATATAAGCAAAATAACCTGCAGCCTCACCCATATCGAAGCTGTCGCCCTGCCTCGAATGCTTGCTGTCGACCACAAATGGGAATCCCTTACTGGTGCAGAATTCCTTAAGTTCATCCATTTCAAAAATATCATAACAAAGGTGAATAAATCCGGGATCACCCCAATAGCGACCTTCATATATTTTTTTGCCTGGCTTAACAGTAGCGCTTACAAGTTCTATCACACTTGATCCGAAGATTTTACTGAAGTATCCCGAAAAGCGTTTGGAACTTTTCAACAGCACCCTCCGGACTTCATTATTTCCCCCCGGCAGAATAGCCAGATCAGGGAATGATCCTGTGGAATCATATATAACTTCATCATAACCAAGTATATCGGAATAAATAACTTTTGACTTTTCTATATCCGAAACACCGATTATTGCCCCATAAGATCCCCCACATATTTTATTTTCGTTCATGAACCATTCATCTCCTTCGACCATCTGAAACAGATTCCCAAAAGGATCTTTAAGAAAGAACCCATTTTTCCCTGAAGGATCGTTTAGCGGTTCGCCGCAGAGATTACAATTGTTTTGACTGAAGAATGACCAGGCAGCATCGATGTTTTTAACCTTCATTTTGCAGATAAGTATGCCAAGATCGCCTATCCTCAATTCTTCCTTAATCACCTTTGGTTCTCTTCCTCTATACTGCCAAACCTCAAATCCTCCCCCGCCCTGAAGGTTTAATGCCAGTAAAGCATGTCTGTTCTGAGGTTTTCCTCCGGTATAAGGCAGCATAAGGTTTGCTACTGTCTCATCCTCAAAAATCCGGCAGTCCATGCCAAACATCCTGTTATACCAGTTCCAGGCTTCGTGAATATTTTGCACTCCGATTCCGATCTGTTGAATTCCTCCAATTTGGTATCCCTTCATTTCAATGTTATAAATTACTTTAAACTACGCTGATTTTACTTTGTCTCCGATCCTGAAAAAGAGCCAAGGCCAAAACCGTCTGATATACAGCATTATCAATTCACTTCTCCCAACAAGTATTTCCCTCTTGTTCTTAACAATTCCCCTGATAATTATTTTTGCTGCTTTCTCAGGAGGCATACCTTTTGCCAGTACGCCATCCATTTTTCCGAATTCTTTTCCTTCACTGTCAAGTGCATGCAGCGAAATATTGGTGCTTACTCTCCCGGGTATGATGACAGATGTTCTGATATTATTCGCTTTATTTTCGAGATATAGAGTTTCAAAGAAGCCGTGTAGAGCCTGTTTGGATGCTGAATATGCTGATCGTAAAGGAAATCCGAATCTTCCTGAGATGCTGCTTGTAGCAAGTATATGCCCTGACTTTTTACCTATCATATATGGCAGGACCGCCTTGGTAAGTGCAATAGTCCCGAAATAGTTTATCTCAAAGATCTTTCTATCGAGCCAAATGGGGGTTTCATCTATCTTCGACCTTTGGCTTATTCCACCAATATTCAGCAGGTAATCAATTTTTCCGGTAAAATTTATCTGCTGTTCAACCAGCTTTTCAATTCCTGATGTGTCAGAAAGATCGAACGGAACACAAATTATCATTCCGGATTTACTGTTGCAGGCTTTTTTAACCCTTTCCAGCCCCGGTAGATCATTTGATGAAATAATTACTTTTGCACCGCGCTCAGCGAATTCATAAACCATCGCTTCCCCTATACCTGATGATGCTCCGGTGATCCAGGCTACTTTCCCGGTGAATAAACTGTTTCTATTCATCTTTCATTGCTGATACAAGTCCGATCAATTCGTCATAATTATTCCTGAGTTCCAGATAGTCGGATTTCTTTTCCTTGATATATCTCCTTAATCTGAAGCCTCCTGCTATCCTTCTGAACAGGATATTATAGTTCCATGCAAATATTCCTGCAACAGGTATTGTTAAAAAGATAGCTATTGCCAGCCACCATGGTGAAAATAACAGCAAGGCACAGATAAGGTAAACCGGAAGGAAAATAAATGCCAGTGCAAGCGATATTCCGAACCGGATTGTACTGTGAAACTGCAGGTCCTTCGTTTTCCTAATCTGTAATTCGGGCAACGTAAGAAAAGTCAGAGTGAAAATATTACCGAAGAGCCACACAGGAAAAGTAATAAAAAGTCCTGCCATCCCTGCTATAAGCCAGAAGAACGGATGTTTTTTCTTTTCCAGCAGCCTGTATGTTATATTAAGGTCCCTGGCCTTCACCTTAACCTTTAAACTGAGTGCGCATATCCTGGTATATGCTAGAGAATCAGATATTTGTAACCTGTTCAGGCTGTTAATCAGGGTCCTGTCCCTGTAAAGTTTCGGCGACCTTATATTATCGCTGAACCTTCCGTTAATAATGCTTCTCAGTTCGTCAATTGCCTCGTAATCTTCCTCTGATTCAATGTGGACCATAACTTTTTTGATTTCAGTGGATAGTCTGTCTCTGAGTATGTTAAGGGCTTTTTCCGGACTATCTTTATAGAGTTGATGATACTCTGAAACTTCAATTGGCTTGCCATAAACAACGGTAAGGACCTGTCTTAATCTGCTATAGTTTGAATATTCAACACCGACAGGGATGATCTTAATTTTAAGTTGAAAGTCTGTAGCTTCATCAGCCTGGAAGGCAACCCGGCAAATTCCTTTCTTAAGCTGCCTGAGTCTTCTGAATCCTGCATGGTCTCCTTCAGGGAGTATTACCAGCCCATTCCTGTTCTTTAATACATCTATGGTTTTAATGAAGATTTCGTCATTTGCCCTGAGTGAACTGAATCCGTCGCGTATCCTGTAGACGGGTAAAATTTTAATAAAATACAAAAAAGCGGCTATAGCTTTTCTCCTGAAAATATCAGCTCTGGCAAGGAAAACAGGTTGTCCTTTATGTGTAAAAAGAACTGCCAGGGCGTCCATCAGAGCATTCTGATGATTGGGTGCAAATATCAAATGGTCGTCAGGATTTATATTCTCAGCACCCATGACAATTATTTTCCTGTAGAATATATCATCATGCCAGAAGCCGACGGCCTTCTTAAAAAGCGCATAACGTGCTGAATATTTTTCAATATTTTCCTTGCCCATCCAATCAGGTTAACTGTAAGATTCCTGCCGGAAATGCAGAAAACATACAAAAAGATCCTTGCAAGTTAAAAAAAATGAAATGCAGTATTTAAAGTCGTGGGCAAATTAATGATTGTTCCACACAATAATACGTCTTTTTACTACCCGTTAAGGATGGTCAATATCTCCTATAAACCTGTCGAGATTTCTTCTTTCCTTTTTAGTCGGCCTGCCTGTTCCTTTTTCCCTGTAACTATTGAACCCTGCATGCCTAAGATCAAGCTTGACTTTCTCCTCTTCAGGAGTAAGATCTTCGATATATTTACTTACCAGTTTTGCAGAGACACGGTTTTCAATGGGTTCAATTATGCGGTAGGTATAAATCACCGGTAGTTTCCTCACAGTTATTATCTCATCTTTTAAAACCAGCCTGGATGGTTTGACCTGAACATTGTTAATGATTATCCTGCCTCTCCTGCAGGCTTCCGATGCAATGCTCCTGGTTTTGTAAATTCTTACTGACCAGAGGAACTTATCAATTCTTATTTGTGTATTCTCAGGCATGTCAGGATATTAGTCTCTGTTACTCAGGTTTTTTACCCTGATCCTGCTCCCCCTCTTTTACCCCCGGTAATTTTGATGATCTGTTAAATGCTGTCATTGTTAGTTCGATACCTGCTGTTCCGAAGGACCTGATCATTCCGATGACAATCCTTATTCTTTCATCAATGAATTTTTTCTCTTCCGCACTCCATTTCCCTAAAACATAGTTAACCTGGGCTCCTTTTCTGAAGCCATTCCCGATACCTACTCTTATCCTTGCATATTCAGAAGTCGAGAGAATAGCATTTATATGCGCAAGCCCGTTGTGACCACCGTCGCTTCCTTTGGGCTTCATACGTATGCTACCAAGAGGCAGTGCGATGTCATCAACAATCACAAGAAGATTTTCAACAGGTATCTTTTCCTTTATAAGCCAATAGCTTACTGCGTTGCCGCTCAGGTTCATAAAGGTCGATGGCTTAAGAAGTACGAAGGTTCTCCCTTTATATCTGGTCTCGCAGATTGACCCATAACGCCTGTCTGAAAAAGAAGCGTCTGATTCATTTGCCAAAGCATCCAGAATGGTAAAACCTATATTGTGACGGGTATCAATATACTCTTCACCAATATTTCCCAGGCCAACTATCAGATATTTCATTGTGCCTGAATATTGAAATAAAATTTTGTTTATTTGTTTTTACCCTCTTTCCCGGGTTTTCCCTCTTTTCCTTCTTTCCCCTCTGCTGCTGCAGCTGCAGGAACAGCACCTTCAGCACCTTCGCCCTCAGCCTTAACAGCACCTGCAACTCCTTCTTCCTCCTCTTTCTGTACAACACGAGAGGTGGCTACAGACAGAACCGTGGTAATCTTCGGATCAATAAGTTCAATTTTTTCATATGAGAGATCACCAACCTTTACAGAATGGTGAATCTTGACATCAGTAATGTCGATCAGAAGGAATTCAGGTATGTCAATTGCATAGCCTCTTACCTTAAGATGCCTTTTTTTAATCCTTAGTTTGCCTCCGGCTTTTACACCGACAGAATCACCTGTTACCTTTATCGGAAGACTTATAATGATAGGTTTGTCGTCAAAAATCTCAATAAAATCAGCATGTGTGATTTTATCATTAACAGGATGGAACTGAATATCCTGAAGAACGACCTTGTAGCTTTTGCCGTCAAGGTCAAGATTTACTATATGAGCATCGGGTGTATAAACGAGATTTTTAAAGCTATTTTCATGAACCTGGAAATGAACGTTTTGTTCTTTTCCATAAATCACGCAAGGTACATTTCCTTCTTTCCTGGTATTTTTCGAGCTTTTCTTTCCAAGCTCATTTCTGAACGAACCTTTGATCTCAAGTGTCTTCATCTGGTATAAATTATTGTGCTACTCAGAGTTATCCCTTAAATAACTCCCCATTACACGTTAGACATAAAAAACGGAGTGCAAATATATTACAAAGGAATCAGAATACAAAATTTGTACTGATCGACTGGTTTTGATTTACGGCCTGTATGGTAGTGGCAATAATCTCAGCAATTGACAGAACTTTGATCTTTTCTGATTTATTTACGAAAGGAACTGAATCTGTAACAACGAGCTCGGTTAAAGGAGACTCTTCTATTCTTTGCACGGCATTTCCTGAAAGGATAGGATGTGTCGCAAACGCCCTGATGCTTGCTGCCCCTTTCTCATGCATCTTCTGTGCCGCAAGGACAAGGGTCCCGGCAGTGTCGACCATATCATCAATGATAACCACATTCCTGCCCTCCACATCACCCAGGACCGACATTTCCTCAATTACATTCGGCCTCTTGCGCAGCTTATAGCATAATACCATTTCGGACTGCAGATGTCTCGAATATGCATTTGCCCTTTTGGAGCCCCCCATGTCGGGTGCCGAAATAGTCAGATTATTTAGTTTAAGTCTTTCAATGTACGGAGCAAAGATGGCTGACCCGTAAAGATGATCAACAGGGACATTAAAGAAACCCTGAATCTGATCGGCATGCAGGTCCATCGTAATAATCCTGTCAACTCCTGCGGTGCCGAGAAGATCAGATGATAATTTTGCACCTATCGATACTCTTGGCCTGTCCTTCCTGTCCTGCCTGGCAAATCCATAGTAAGGGATAACTGCGATAACCTTGTACGCCGAGGCTCTTTTGGCAGCGTCAATCATAAGAAGGAGTTCGAACAGGTTATCAGCGGGAGGATTTGTTGATTGAACGATAAAAACCATTTCGCCTCTGACAGATTCATTAAAACAAGGCTGAAATTCACCGTCGCTGAATTCAGTAACTGAACTTTGTCCCAACTCCACTCCCAGTTCCTCTGCAATTCTTTTTGCGAGGTATCTTGAAGCCCTGCAGGAAAAAATCTTCATTGGTGCTTTACCATACATTATCCTGTGATTTTGCAGTTTTTAAAGAGAAATACAGATTACAAAATTAAAAATTCCAAAGGATATCAGACCGTGTTTGAAAAATTGTTAATAGTTTCTTCTATAAAATTCAGGATTTCTTCCCTGCCTGTTATTTTTACAACTGAAGCAGCAAAAGAAGACGGGAGTGATTCCCATATTTTAAGCATCTCGAGGTCATAATTTCGGATCGATTTCTCAAGGTCGCCCCTGGATAGTTTATCGGTTTTTGTAAATACCCTGGCAAAAGGTACCTGGTTATTACCAAGGAACTCCATGAACATCAGATCAGATTTCTGCGGCTTATGCCTTGAATCAAGGAGAACAAACAGGCAAACCAGGTTCGCTCTTTTCAGGATGTATTCCTCAACCGCCTTCACCCATTTTTCCCTCATCCTGACAGGAACCTTTGCAAATCCATAGCCTGGAAGATCGACAAGATACCAGCTTCCGTTAATAAGAAAGTGGTTGATTGTCCTGGTTTTTCCCGGATTACCTGATATTTTGGCGAGGTGTGAATTTCCGGTAAGAAGGTTGATAAGAGAAGATTTTCCGACATTCGAACGACCAATAAATCCGAATTCAGGCATCACCGGGTCGGGACATAGCTTAATTGAGGGACTGCTCCGTATAAATGATGCTGAATGGATTATCATGGTGATTATCCTTAATTAATATCCTTGTAGGGGAGATCTATCCTTTTGTACGACAGATACCTGTTTCCAAAATCCGTAAGAATGGCACCAATAATTCCAACGTAGCCCGACTGAGGTGTTCCGGACTTTTTAAGATCGAGATAAGTATTACCATTGATTGTTGGTATCAATTTGCATTTAGTTGTATCAAATACCCCATTTGCGAATTCACCGCGGTAAAATTTGACTTTTCGGGTTGTATCAGTAAGCCCCAGATTAATCCTGACTTTTCCGGTAGTACTGTAATTATCATTTATCGTGAACAATATCGCAGGATAATCCCTGAAAAGCTTACCATCCCTTGTATATTCCTCAAGAAAAGGTGTTCTCAAACCTTTTATATACTTCAGTTTTGCCCTTATATGACCATTCCGGTAATATTGTATCTGGGTTCCGTCAATTGTATCGTGTTTAAATGGTGTAGACCGGAAAACCTGCCCCTCCAGGTAATACTTTTTTACAGAGTCTTCGCGAAGCCCATTCTCGTACCATATTGTCTGGTTCAGCTGTCCTCCCTGATAATATGTCCTCATTTCACCCTGCATGACACTATTCTCAAAAGTAACTTCCTTTACAAGCAATTCATTGCTGAAGTACTTTGTGATGCCGGTATAACCTGTGTCAGTCACTGAAAGGGTATCTGCCACTTTACCTGATCCTTTTCCTGAGGATCCCCGTCCGGAACATCCTGACGCCAGAAGCAGAATAAGTAATACCACTATTGAATTGCTGATTTTTTCCATGGCGGAGATATCTGATTATTAATTGATTTATAAATTACTTATGTATGTTTCAAGGAGTGTTGCCTCGTGCTCCGGTACAAGTACCACATCGCCTATCATTGCCGGCAGAAGGACTGTTTCTCCTTTTGAGACTCTCTCAGACCCTGAATCCCAGCGGATAACAAAACTTCCTTCAGTACAAATGTACACAACAAAAGAGTCAATTAAATTATAGTCCCTGGCAATTTGTTCATTAAACTGTATAATGTTAGTATCAAAATACTTACAGCGAACAAGAGTTTCTGATTTGTTTTTATGCAGTTCACTTATGATTTTTGATTTACCTGTCTGATTGAAGTCAATAGCGTCCAACGCCAGATCTGTATGAAGATCACGTGATTTTCCATTTATGTCCTTTCGTCCCCAGTCATATATCCGGTAAGTGATATCGGAAGTCTGCTGTATTTCAGCAAGTACAATTCCGGTTCCGATTGCATGGATCCTTCCGGCAGGAGTAAAAAATGTATCGCCGGGATGAACATTTTCAGTATTCAGAAGATCTTCTATTGTGTTGTTTTTAACAGCATTGACATAAGAATCACGGGTAACCGGTTTGGAGAAACCGGTATAGATCTTCGCGTTTTTTTCACTTTTAAGAATGTGCCACATTTCTGTTTTACCGTAAGCCTGATGCCTTTCCTTTGCCAGACTGTCATCCGGATGAACCTGCACCGAAAGATTATCCCCTGCCTCAATTAGTTTAATAAGCAATGGAAACTCGTTTCCGAATTTTTCAAATACTGAATCCCCGGTAATATCGCCCATATAGACTTCGATAATCTCCTCGATATTATTGCCCGCAAGGAATCCGTTACTTATCACCGACAGATTATCTGATACTGCTGACAATTCCCAGCTTTCCCCGATATTTTTCAGAGTACCGGGTTTTTTCCCATAATAATCTGCAAGGGAACTGCCGCCCCATATTTTTTCCTTTAATATCGGTTCAAATTTTAACGGATATAATTCTGACATTCAATGATAATTATAGGTTAACAGTTTAATTTCAAGTGCCTAGAGTGCCTAAAGTACTTAAAGTTATTTGGATTTCTAACTTAAGGCACTCCAAACTTTAGTTCACTTTAGGCACTTCTTCAAGACAAAATATTATTTTTGACAATATTATGAAAAACAAAAATAGTAATAAATGCTAATTGTCGGAATTGCAGGAGGAACAGGATCGGGTAAGACTACTGTTGTGGATAAAGTGATGGAAAGGTTTCCTAACGAGGAAGTCATTGTTATACCTCAGGATGCATATTATAAGGATAACGGACATATTTCGCTTGAGGAGAGGCAGAAAATAAATTTTGATCATCCTGATTCACTTGAATTCAGCCTGCTTATTGAGCATCTTGAAAAGCTAAAAGAGGGGGAGAGCATCGAAATGCCGATATATTCCTATCTGACATGTCTCAGGTCGAAAGAGACCATAACAGTCAAACCTGCAAGGGTAGTGCTGGTTGAAGGAATAATGATCCTGGTCGACAGCAATCTGAGGAACATGCTGGATATTAAGGTTTTTGTGGATGCCGATGCTGATGATCGTCTTGGAAGGGTTATACAGCGGGATATAGTCGAAAGGGGCCGTTCAGTCCTTATGGTTCTGAACAGGTATCACGATACTGTGAAACCATCTCATCTTCAGTTTATAGAGCCTTCAAAGCGATATGCGGATATTATTATTCCCGGCGGTGGGAAGAACCAGGTTGGGATAGAGGTTTTGATATCAATTATTGAAAAACATCTAAAAGAAGAAAAATAAGCATGTTATCGAATGTCAGACCTGAGGATATTTTATTCCTCGATATAGAAACTGTACCTACAGCATCTACTTACAAAATGCTTGACCAGTCATCAAAGGTCCATTGGGAAAAGAAATCAAAGCAATTCAGAAATGAGGGCCAGACTGCCGAAGATGTTTATGAAAGGGCAGGGATTTATGCTGAATTCGGAAAGATCATCTGTATTTCAGTTGGTCTTATAAAAGAGAAGGAGCCATTTTCTTTCAGGTTAAAGTCTTTTTTCGGAGATGATGAAAAGGAACTTCTTTCGGAATTCTCCTCGATGCTGAATAAATTTTCAAAGAACAGGGAAGCTTTGATCTGCGCTCATAATGGCAAAGAATTCGACTATCCTTATTTAGCAAGGAGAATGATTATTAACAGGCTGATCATTCCTGAAATCCTTGATAATGCAGGCAGAAAACCCTGGGAAGTAAAACTGCTCGACACTCTGGATCTGTGGAAGTTCGGCGACTACAAAAGCTATACTTCACTTGATCTTCTTACGACTACCCTGAATATACCTTCCCCCAAGGATGACATTGATGGAAGCATGGTGGCAGGGATTTATTATAATGAACATGATATCAGACGGATTGCGAAGTATTGTGAAAAGGATGTTCTGGCTGTTGCCAGGGTTCTTTTTAGATTCATGAATCTTCCGGAAATTAAAGAAGACAAAATAGAATCAGTTACACAATTCTGATCATAGGATATCGAGAAATCTCAGCAGGCTTTTTTTGACATCTTCCGGATTATCTGAATGAACCCAGTGTCCTGACCCTGGGATAATAATAAATTCAGCAGCAGGAAAGATTTTCCTTATCTGTATAAAATCTTTTTCAGGAAGATATTCCGAATATTCACCTTTAAGAAAAAAAACAGGGAACCCTGAGATCTCTCTTAACTCCATATCGCCGGGGTCAATACCTTCCATTATCCTGTGAAGGTTTTCCCTGAGGGCAGAAGCATTTAGTTTCCAGTAGAATAAATTGTCCGATTCCCTTTTCAGGTTTTTCATGATTAATCCTATTGTAGCTTCAGACTGGATCGTGGTTTTGAGAAACGATTCAACTTCATCCCTTGATTTTATTCCTGAAAGATTCTGAGAAAGAATTGAATCCAGTATTTCGGAATGGCGATTATATTCTATTGAACTACTTCCTTGGCGGACCATTGGGGAAATATCAGCAACAAGCAAACCATAAAGTTTTTCAGGCCAGGTGATGGCAAAGTTCACTGCAGTTTTGCCACCCATACTATGACCCGCAAGGAAGAATTTCTGAAGTTTCAGATCTTTGGCCAATTCAAACAGATCTTCTGTCATGGAATTATAGTCATGGACAGGGCTGTGGGGCGAACGACCATGATTTCTCTGATCTGGAAGAAAAACCGTGAACTTGCCGCTAATGCTTTTTGCTATTGAAACCCAGTTATCAGATGACCCATAGAGGCCATGAAGAATTATTATGGGAGGTCCGGAGCCGTATTTTCTATAAAAAAGTTTCATGGACAGTTTCAATCTGCCAGTTGCCTCTTGTACATCTGAATCGAATTTTCAAGCCCCATATAAAGTGCGTCTGCGATCAGGGCATGACCTATGGAGACCTCGTCGACCCATGATATGTTCTGATGAAAATACCTTAAATTATCCAGATTCAGGTCGTGCCCGGCATTTATTCCCAATCCTGCATCCCGTGCAATCCTGGCTGCATTTACGAATGGTTCAACAGCCCGGGGAGCATCAATATTAAAAAGTGAGGCATATGGTTCTGTATATAATTCAATTCTGTCAGTCCCGGTTAAAGGAGCATTTTCAATATTTGAAAGCTGAGTATCAATAAAGACTGAGGTCCTGATTCCTTCTTTTTTGAAAGTTGAGATTACATCCGTTAAAAAAAGCCTGTATCTTAAAATGTCCCAGCCGGCGTTAGAGGTAATTGCATCATGTGCATCAGGAACGAGTGTAACCTGATCAGGTTTCACAGATACTACCAGATCAATGAAACTGTCGGACGGATAACCTTCAATATTGAATTCAGTAGTGATTATCGGACGGATTTCCAGAACATCCCTGTATCTTATATGACGTTCATCAGGCCTCGGATGAACAGTAATTCCGTCGGCACCGAAAAGTTCACAGTTGATAGCTGCAGTTTTGACATTCGGGATATTACCCCCTCTTGCATTCCGGAGCGTGGCAATCTTATTGATGTTAACACTGAGCTTTGTCATAATAAAAATGATGATTGTCCGTATTGTAATGTGATGCAAAAATACAACAACTCTCTTTTTTTTTCTTATTTTAGATGAAATTTAAACGGGGACTTCTCTTTTATGGTAGCTAAAGACTTGATTTCTGAAGCGGTTCCTTCGCTGAAAACATCTGATTCGGGACAGACGGCACTGAACTGGATGGAGATTTTCCGGATCTCTCATTTGCCGATCGTCAACAACCTTGATTTTCTCGGGCTGATCTCGGACACTGATATCTATGATATGAATCAGCCTGAAGAACCGATTGGTAATCATACGCTTACATTGTTAAAGCCTTTTGTGACGGATGACCAGCATCTCTTTGAAGTAATAGGCATTGCTTCGCGACTTAACCTGAGCGTTGTCCCTGTACTGGATGAAAAGTCACATTATATGGGAGTGATTACAACTACAGATCTGGTAAGATACCTGGCAGGAATTTCATCAATGGATCAGCCGGGAGGGATTATAGTGCTTGACCTTATCGAAAGAGATTATTCGCTTTCGCAGATTGCACAGATTGTCGAAGGGAATAATGTTAAAGTATTAAGCATGTATGTGACATCCCCACCCGATTCAACAAAACTTGAAGTTACAATTAAAGTGAATACTAATGACCTGGTTTCAGTTATCAGGACCTTTGAACGGTATAACTATGATGTAAAAACCTGGGTCACCTCAGACGATTCCATGGACAAATTCTATTCCGAACGGTTCGATCTTCTTATGAAATACATGAATATCTGACAGATTATGCTGAAAACAGTTGTCATTTACAGCAAGGAACACAAACCCAAAACTGCTGAAGGCGTCACAAGGCTGATCAGTGAATTCTGCAAAAGAGGCATTAAGTTGTACATCAATCAGGATTCTGCGGGGCTTTTATCATGCCCGGGCGGGAAGCTTATTGAAAATTTCAGCAACCTGAAGGAACTCAGGGAGACACCTGACCTGGTACTTAGTGTTGGTGGTGATGGGACTTTTCTTGAAACCATGCTGAAAGTCAGAGGTTATGGAATTCCGATAGCCGGTGTCAATACCGGCAGGATGGGATTTCTGGCAAATATTTCAGAGGAGGAGATAGGTCATTCAATAGATCTCTTATGTGGGGGTGAATATCAGGTCATAGAAAGATCACTAATTGAAATAGAAAAACCCGGGGGATTATTTGAACCGGGATCATCGACGGCTCTGAATGAAGTAACCATTCAGAAATCCGATCCCAGCATGATAACCATCAATGTTTATGTCGATGGTACTTATCTTAACACCTACTGGGCTGACGGATTGATTATATCAACTGCAACCGGATCAACAGCATATAACCTGAGTGTCGGAGGTCCGATTTTATCGCCTGAAGATGAAAGTATTATAATATCTCCCATTTCTCCCCATAATCTTACAATACGACCGATTATACTTTCAGGGGAGAGTAATATCAGAATGACTGTTGAGGGCCGAACAGATTGTTATATCGCAACTTGTGATTTCAGGTCAAGAAAGCTGCCATTCAGTGAGGAAATATCCATTTCCAGATCACAGGAGAAACTCAGGACTGTAATGCTGAAGGGAATGGATTTTTACAGTACATTGAGGAATAAGCTCATGTGGGGAGCCGACAGGAGAAACTAATTTAGTTGTTCTAAACCATGCTGATTAATATTAGATTATTATATTTGTATCTGCAATTTAATCCAAACTGAAATGAAACGATCACTTTTAGTCGTTATAATACTGTGTTTTGCAGTTCAGTTATCCGATGCCCAGCTGTGGAAATTAAGAAGGTGGGAAGCTCAATTTGGAGTAGGTCCATCATTCTCATTCCCTGATATAGGAGGCTATACACAGGGTAATAACATTCTTGGATTTAAGGATTTCAGCTACAGACAGA
>CAZCQC010000011.1:0-3299 GCA_964500155.1 uncultured Rikenellaceae bacterium
CCCTGAAGATCCTTATAAATTCCATCGCTGATAAAGCCATGCCTTCAGGTGTATTGCCATATCGCGACATTATCCTGTCGGACAGTGAACCATGGTTGACACCAATCCTGACAGCAGTTTTATTTTCATGGCAAATGTTTATCAGCGGAAGAAGTCTTGAATGTATCCTTTCAAGTTCCTCATCATATTCACTTTCTGAATACACGACTTTTTGGAATGATGCCCTTTTGTCAGCGTAGTTACCGGGATTGATCCTCACCTTTTCCACTATCCTGGCAGCAAGCTCAGCGACGGAAGGGTTAAAATGTATATCTGCTATCAGTGGAGTGTCAAAACCTGCTTTACGCAGTTCCGATTTGATATTCGCCAGGTTTTCGGCTTCCCTGAGGCCCTGTGCAGTCAACCTTACAAAATCTGCACCTGCTTCAATTATTCTGATGCACTGGGATACTGAAGCTTTGGTGTTCAAAGTATCGGTGTTGGTCATTGACTGAATACGAACTGGGTAGGAGCCTCCGAGATAAACTGAGCCGATTTTAATGATTGAGGAATGGTAATAAGACCCCCTGGGGTCCTCCTGGGAGGGGGACAGAAACTCGTTTTTTAAGTTATTTTCCATTTTCAGTCACCCTGTGGTCCCCTGAGAGCGGGATAAAATTTTCGAGATGAAAGATTTTATTTTTTTGACGGAACCAAATAAATCACCTTCAACTTCATAGTTAGAAAAGTGAAGTATGTTGAATCCATTGATTTTTAAGATTCTATCGCGTTTCTTATCTTTTTCTGCCTGTTCATATAAAGAGTGAATTTCCCCATCGACTTCGATGATAAGCTTCAGTTCATGACAATAAAAATCAACAATATAATCGAATATTGGTTGTTGTCTCCTGAATTTATAGCCTTCAACTTTCTTAGATCTTAATTCGGACCATAATAAAATTTCAGAAAGAGTCATATTATTTCTTAACTCTCTTGCTTTCTTTACCAGATCCTTGTTACCTGAATATGTCATCCACAAAAAATATTTTAGAATAGAAATTTATCCCCCCACCGGGGGGATCATAGGGGGTGCTTCCCTATCCACAATCTCACTCCAATTCCCAATCCACGCCCTCCTTGCGATCTTTTAATACAATTCCTGCACTTTTGAGATCACCCCTGATTTTATCTGAAGCGGCCCATTCTTTTCTGTTTTTTGCCTCCTGCCTCAAATCAATTATAATCTTCATCAACTCCCCGGTCAGCTTTTCGTCATTTTTACTTTCGGCTTCATTCTTCAATCCAAGAATATCATAGACAAAAGTGCTGAACATATTTTTCAATGAATCGAGATCAGAATTGTTAAGACTCTCGATTCCATCATTAACTGAATTGATATATTTAACTCCTTCAAAAAGATGCGAAAGCAGCACAGGACTATTAAGGTCATCGTCCATAGCTTCATAGCATTTTTCCCTGAGTGCGTTTATATCAACAGTCGACACATCAGAGGGCTTCAGCTTTTTAAGGGTCTCAATCCCTTTAAACAGCCTCTGAAATCCTTTTTCGGCAGCCTGAAGAGCCTCGTTTGAGAAATCGACGGTACTGCGGTAATGAGCCTGAAGCACGAAGAACCTGACAGTCATTGGGCTATATGGCTGATCAAGCATCTCATGGTCACCACTGAAAAACTGATCGAGTGTAATAAAATTCCCCAGTGAACGAGCCATCTTCTGACCATTTATAGTGATCATATTATTATGCATCCAATACCGCACCGACTCTTTCCCGAGAGCTGCGGTTGACTGTGCAATTTCGCAATCATGATGAGGGAACTGGAGATCCATTCCTCCTCCGTGTATATCAAATACTTCTCCAAGGTATTTTATACTCATTGCCGAGCATTCAAGATGCCATCCGGGATATCCGTCGCTCCATTGCGAATGCCATTTCATAAGATGTTCTGGTGTCGCTTTTTTCCAGAGTGCAAAATCAAACGGATTATGTTTTTCATCCTGACCTTCAAGAACCCTGGTATTGGCCTGAAGGTCTTCAAGAATACGTCCTGACAATTTTCCGTATTTATACTTCTTATTGTACTTTAATACATCAAAATATACCGAACCATTTACCTCATATGCATAACCATTATCCAGCAGATGCTTTATAAATTCCTGTTGTTCTATAATATGTCCGGAGGCGCGTGGTTCAATCGAAGGCTTAAGCGTATTCAGCTGATCCATGTTCCTGTGGAAGGTGTTCATGTAATTCTGTACCACTTCCATTGGTTCAAGATGTTCAATGCGGGCAGTCTTTTCAATCTTATCCTCACCCTCATCAGCATCATTCTCGAGATGACCAACATCGGTAATATTACGAACATACCTGACTTTATATTCAAGATGCATTAGATACCTGTAAAGAAGGTCGAATGTTATTGCCGGTCTTGCATGGCCCAGATGAGCATTGCTGTAAACTGTGGGACCGCAAACATAAAGCCCTACGAAAGGCGGATGAAGCGGTTTTAATAATTCTTTCTGCCTTGAAAGACTGTTATAGATAGTAAAGTTATTCTGCATTTGCCAAACAATGATTTAATACAAAAGTAAAGGAAAAAATAGAAACTCACCACGACAGGTTTTTCTCTTCAGGGACAGTACCTCTTAAATTGTTAGTTAACTATCTTGTTACCACGGGGTTTCACAGAGTTTTTCAAAGAGTTTCACGGAGTGGTTACAAATTAAAACAGTGCAACTCAGTGTTAACTCAGTGCAACTCCGTGGTTAATAAACTAATAATCAGATTATTAATATTAAGTTCTCCCTCTTTACGTAATCAGAGAGTTGAAAAACCAATGGGTGAGTAATTGAGATATAAGGGTTGGGGGAAATTTTTTTTGCATTTTTCAAAATCATTCATACATTTGCAGTCACAAATCAAATATTCCTTCCATTTAGGGTTGTTTGATTTTTATTAAGAAGGGCGAAGAGATTAGGCTCTGTGAAACCCTGGCAACCAATCCGCCCGTCAGCTGACGGTAGGAAAAAGGTGCCAAAACCTAATCCCGGGAAAACGGGAGATGATAAAAATAAACACAAGGACAATGAAAACATTTCGTCAGATTCAAAAAAACCACTCTCTGCCGGTTATGCCTATGTGCATGGAGCGGTAAAGGGTCGATCTGGAAGGAATCACCTTAATTAAATAAAGTTACTGGTTACTGGGTGCTAGGTGCTAGGTGCTGATTGCAACTAGTAACAAGCAACCAGCAACAAGCAACGGACTAATCGAAATACTAATAATTAAAACTTAACATAATG
>CAZCQC010000012.1:0-5024 GCA_964500155.1 uncultured Rikenellaceae bacterium
CGGGCTGCCCACGGCGCGCAGCACCTCCGCGCAGAGGTGGGGGTCGTCGAGGAAGTAATCGGGGTGATCGACGAGCGTGTTGAACGGCTCGACGATGAGCGTGATCCCTTCCCGCGCGCAGATCGGGGCGAGCTCGGACAGCGCGGCGATCATGTTCGCCCGCGCGGCGTCCCGCGACACGCCGGGAACGCGATTGCCGCTCCCGCTGATCAGCCGGGTGCACCCGATCCGCTTCGCGAGCGGGATCACCTGGGTAAGGCCGTCCTTCAGCCTGCCCGTGTCCTTCCCGCTTATCAGCGAGGCCACGATGCCGCCGTCGGGGTGATTGAAGACGAAGTCGGTGACGGTCATCCCGTGCTTCGCGTTCAGCTCCGCGAGCATGTCGAAGTCCTTTGCGCCGGCGGCGAGGTTCCTGCCGTCGAAGGACTTGTCGTGGAACCAGAACTCGTACGCGGTGAAGCCCAGCTTCGCGATCTTGTTGATGCGCTCCGCATAGGGAAAATCACCGAAGAAGATCTCGATGCAGACACCGACCTGCGGCATGGCGAACCCCCTTGTCGTGCGGCTCAGAGGAGAACGGCGGCGACCTTGCGGATCCCCTCCGCGATCTCGGCGCACTCCTTCTCGTCGAGCTGCGGCGGGATGTCCAGGTGCACCGACCGGCCGAGCCACTCCATCGTCTTCGGGCAGTCATCCGGCTTGTAGTCCGGCACGGATCCGCTCAGGGAGCAGTTGAACGGACAGCCCCTCTTCGTGGACATCATCTTCTCGATGAGCATCTTCCAGTGTGGATAGATGTGCCAGTCGGGCACTCCCTTGTTGTAGATGCCGCCCGCCTCCACGCCCTCCGCGTTCAGCGCCTTCACGAACCCTTCCACCTGCTCCGCCCGGGGGAGGTAGAACACGATGCAGATCGCGGTGTCGCCCTGCTCGTCCGTGACCTCGCGGAAATCGATCCCCGGGATCCCCCTGATCCCGTCCTTGATGATCCGCTTGTTGCGCCTCATGCGCGAGAGGATGGAGTCGAGCTTACGGAACTGCGCCAGGGCGACCGCGCCGGTGAGCTCGCTCATGCGGAAGTTCACCCCGAAGAAGATCTCCCCCTCGAACTCCGGCGGGGCGAACCGGTCCTTGCGCCAGCAGGCGGCCACGTCGTGGTACGCCTGGGCTCTGGTGTAGAGGAGGTCCGAGCTGGTCGCCAGCACGCCTCCCTCGCCCGAGGTGATGATCTTGTGGAACTGGAGGGAGAAGCAGCCGGCGTCGCCGAACGACCCCAGGGGCTTTCCCCGGAAGGTCCCGCCGTTGGCCTGGGCGACGTCCTCCACCACCTTGACCCCGCGCCGGCGGGCGATGTCGACGATCCGATCGATCTTCGCGGGCATGCCCCGCATGTGCACGGGGATGACCGCCTTCGTCCGCGCGGTGATCTTCCGCTCGAAATCCTGCGGATCCATGGTCAGGGACTTGTCCACTTCCGCGACGATGGGAATCGCGCGCGCCGCGACGACCGCCGCGCACGTGGCGAAGAACGTGTAGGAGGGGACGATGACCTCGTCGCCGGGCCCCACTCCGAGGGCGACGAGCGCGGAGATGAGCGCCGAGGTGCACGAGTTCATCGCGAGGCAGTGTTTCGCGCCGAGCAGCGCGGCGTACTGGTCCTCCAGGGCCTTCACCTTGGAGGGGTAGTCCTTCGGCCCGTAGTAGCGGAACAGGTACTTGCGGTCGAGGACCTCGAGGACCTCCCGCTTCTCCTCCTCGCCGATCTCCAGCCCGCCGGGGAACATCGGCGGATTCTCGGACGTCCGCGCCTTCGGCCCGCCGTGCAGGGCGAGATCCTTCGTCGTGTATGCCATGTCGTTACGCCTTCCCCATCAGGCAGGAGATGATGTAATACTCCAGCTCTTCGTAGTTGCGCTCGGCGCGGAGCTCCGCGATCCTGCGGCGATCCACCTTCTTCACGACCTCGAGCAGGTCCTTGAACACCCGCACGCTGTTCGTCAGGTGCGTCGTCGCCTGCCCGTCCTTCTGCGTGCGCAGCGCCTTCACGTCGAGGCCGACGAACTCGCCGTTGGCGCCGAAATCGTTCTCGTACAGGACGAACACCTGGTCGAAGGCGCGCTTGAGGTTCACCGCGCCGAACACCCGGTCCTCGTCGAACTTCAGGCCGTTCTGGTCGTTCAGGTGCACGCTCCACAGCTTGCCGTGGTAGATGGCCCAGGACATCTCGATGGCCGGGTCCAGCCCGGCGAGCAGGGCGTGCGCGCTCTCGATGAGGATGCCGACCCGCGAGGGATCCACCGTCTTGTAGCACAGGGAGAGGAAGTGACCCGTGGTGGGAAGGTAGGCATGGTCCATGGGCTCGTTGGGCTTCATCTCGCCGAGCACCCGGATGTTCTTGTCGTAGGAGAGCATCTCGTCCACCGCGGCCACGAAGCGCTCGCTCGCCGCCACGTGGTCCTTGGACTCGTTCACGTACACCCCCTCGCGCGCCGGCCACAGCACGATGTTGCGGGTGCCGATGAGGTTGGCGATGTCGATGGCCTTGCGGGTGCGTTCCCGCGCGTACTCGCGGGCCTTGGGGTCGTTGGCGGTGTACCCGCCGTCCACGGTCAGCGGGTGTTCCCAGAGGCGCGGCGCCACGAACTCGGGCACCAGCCCTTCCCCGTCGAGGAGCTTCTTCATCTCGCCGGCCTCCCGCACGATCCTGTCGTGCGGCACGTCGACGCTCTCCACCACGTCGTCGTCGTGGAACTGCACTCCCTCGAAGCCGAGCTTCTTCACCATGGCGAGCTTCTGCATCCGCGCGAGCGGCTTGCGCACGCTCGGGCCGAACACGTCCGCCCCGTCGTGGATGTTCCAGGGCCCGAAGGAGAAACGGAAGACAGCCTTTCCCGCCATGAGTGACTCCTTGCCGGTAGAATGTGGTTCGCGGAGTATAGGGCGCGGCGCCCGCGCTGTCAATGATTTTTGTCCGGTTACACGAGGAATAAATCTCATCGACGCCGAAAAGACAACGAATTAAGTCATTTTTTTAGATAAATAAGTCTGCATTAACCTGTTGCATTCCAGATATAGCTGACTATAATGCCGAACCATCAGGGGGGAAAGATGTCGATGATCGTCCTGATCGTATCGAGCCATCCCGACGACATGGAGTTCATGATGGGCGGCACGGCGCTGCTCCTGAAGGACGCCGGGTGCGTGATCCACCACATCAACGTGGCAGACGGCTGCGTCGGCAGCGCGAAGCTCCGCCCGCGGCAGATCGCGGCGGTCCGCCGGAAGGAGGCGATGCGGTCCGCAGCGCTCCTCGGCTCCGTGCTCCACGAGAGCCTGGTCGGCGACCTGGAGGTCTTCTACACCCAGAAGCTGATCCGGAGGATCACGGGCCTGGTCCGCACGGTGAAGCCGGACATCGTGCTCACCCTGTCCCTGGAGGATTACATGGAGGATCACATGAACACCGCACGGCTCGCGGTGGCGGGCACGTTTCTCCGCGGCGTGCCCAACTTCCGGTCCAGACCAAACGCACCGGCCGTGTTCGAGGACGCCATGCTGTACCACGCCACACCCCACATCCTCGGCGACATGATGCGCCGGCCCATACACCCCGAGCTGTACGTGGACGTGGGCACGGTGATGGAGCGCAAGGAGCAGCTCCTCGCGTGCCACGTCAGCCAGAAGGAGTGGCTGGACAAGACGCAGGGATACGACTCCTACCTGGCGACCATGCGCGAGCTGACACGCACCGTCGGAACGATGTCGGGCCGGTTCGCGTTCGCCGAGGGCTGGCGGCGGCACTCCCACGTGGGATTCACGCGGCAGGACTGCGACCCGCTCTCCGAGCTCCTCGCGGGACGCTGCGCGCGCGGGCCCCGATTGGCGGAGGCGCGAGCATGAAAACCCTCTCCGCCGTCATCGCGTTCATCTTCAGCTTCAAGGCGTACGTGATGCTCCCCGCGGTGATCCTGGTGGTGGCGCTGGCCATCCGCATGAGGGTCGGCCAGTCGCTGATGTCGGCGCTGCGGCTGGGGGTGGGGTTCGCGGGCATCTTCGTCGCCTTCGACTTCTTCGTCCAGCAGATCGCCCCCGCCGTCACGGCGCTCGTAGAGACCCGGGGCCTGGCCTTCCCCGTCCTGGACGTGGGATGGCCGCCCCTGGCGGCCATCACGTGGGCATCCCCGATCGCGCCGCTCAGCATCCCGCTGATCCTCGCGCTGAACCTGGTCATGCTCGCGCTGGGCGTCACGCGCACGGTGAACATCGACATCTGGAACTACTGGCACTTCTCGCTGGTGGGGGCGCTCGTCCAGGCCGCGTCCGGCAGCCTCCTGCTCGGGCTGGCGGTCACGGCGGTCATCGCCGTCTACGGCATCATCGTGGCGGACTGGAACGCCCCGATGGTGGAGAAGGAGTGCGGCCTGAAGGGCATCTCCATCACCACGCTCTCGGTCAACGGGATGCTGCCGTACGCAGTGGCCGCGGATCGGCTCCTGGAGCGCATACCCGGCGTGCGGCGGATCTCGATCTCCCCGAAGGACTCCGGGTCGCGGTTCGGCATCCTGGTGGAGCCCATGCTGATCGGCGTCGCCATCGGGGCGCTGTTCGGCATCCTCGCCGGCTACGAGGTGAAGCGGATCCTGGAGCTGGCCATCAACGTGGCCGCCGTGATGTTCATCCTGCCTCACTGCGGAGGGCTGATCGGGAAGGGCATGGAACCCGTCTCCCTCCAGCTGAAGGGGATCATCCAGCGCCGGTTCCCGAAGAAGACCCTCCTGTACATCGGCATGGATTCCGGGGTCATCATGCAGCATCCCTCCGTGATCGTGACGGGTCTGCTGCTGATGCCGATCAGCATCGCCATCGCCTTCGTCCTGCCCGGCAACCGAACGCTTCCCCTCGGGGACCTGGCGAACCTCATTTCGGTGATGTCCGTCATCGCGCTGGCCACCCGCGGCAACGTGTTCCGCTCGGTCCTGATCTGCATCCCCATCGTGGTCTCCTACCTCCTGATCTGCACGCAC
>CAZCQC010000013.1:0-11003 GCA_964500155.1 uncultured Rikenellaceae bacterium
ATTCAAGTACCGGGATAAATGTATACGGATCCTTTTGAGTAACTTTAATCCCGGTTCTTTTAAGGTAATCCCTGATTTCTTTCTTTTTATCTTCCAGCAGGCTCATAAACCTTTTTTTGCCTGTCACCTGAATAGTTTCGGGACCCTTTCTTAAATAAACAATAAATCCCTGGTAAAAAAGGTCATACTTCCCATCATCAGCCAGCGGTTGAATCTTTTTTATGTATTTAACATACAGTGCGGAAGGGCCATTATAGAGTACGTTTATATAACCTTTCAGAACATTCAGGGTATCTGTGCCGGCATTAATTATATGATATGTCCTGTTCCCCGATAAAAGGCTGAAGCTGTCAATCATCTCCTTATTCATAAATATGACCGGATAAGACTCAATACTCAATATAAGCTCGTCATTGTATATGTCATACCTAAGGTTAAGGTTTTCAAATGTCCTCCCGTTAAATGTCACCGATCCTTTAATATATTTATCTGTAAGAAAGAACTGGTCACCGGTTACCTTTGAATACTGGTTCCTCCATATCCTGCCGTTAAGCAGTACGTGTTTATCAACAGGATCCTGTGTAATTGCATTCGAAAATGTCGTGGCCGCCTTAATAAATTCAGTTGATCCGCAAAGACATATTATCAGAAATAAAACCGAAGTCAGGTAATATAGTGCAGATTTTGTCATTGTGTATTTTCAAAGATAATTAAAGTATCTTATAAGTCAATCCCGACTTATCCTTATGGCAGATACTAACCGAGCGGCTAAATGTGGTCAGCTTTTTAGATTTCTGAGATAACCACAAACAGCCGGTCAGAACAAAAATAAAATATGAAAGGGAGAGTGTTTTTCAGAATTCAATCGCCGGTATCATTTTGGCCCCAATAATTGAAAAGTAATCGGGACCTGAAACCATACCGGAACCGGGACTCCACCCTGTTTGCCCGGATTAAATTTCGGTAATGATTTTACGACCCTGATTGCTTCAGCATCCAGTTCCGGATCAACACCCCGCAGGATAGTTACCCTGTCAACACCCCCTTTCGGGGTTACGCAGAACTGGATAGTAACTTTCCCCTCGATATTGTTCTCTGCAGCAATCGCCGGGTATACCAGATGGTCGGAAATATACTTCAGGAGTACACTGTTTCCACCAGGGAAAGAAGGCATCTCTTCAACAACAATAAATACTTCCGGTTCCGGCATTTCTTCCTTCACCTCTTCTTTATCTTCATCGACAATTACAAGTACATCCTGGTCCTGCACCTCAATCTGCGCTTCATCGGCAGTCATAAGCTGAAATGTTTCATCAGGCTTTACAGAATCTACAACAACCGGAGGTACATATTTAGCCTGTTGAATAACTTCATCAGGGGGCCGGGGCGGCTCAGGAGGAATAAATGTTTGCTTTGCCTGGCTGAGATTCTCCAGTTTGATCTCTATCTGTCTTAAGTTATCCTTCTTTCTGCCTTCCATGGATCTGGCATTCAGGAAAGGAATAATAACAGTTGTGCCCAGAATAACTAATCCAATAGCAAGGGAAATGATCACATTGGTATTATATTTCCTTCGGAGAACATATGCTCCATACTCTTTGTTCCTGCCTGAGAATACGATCTCATCGAAATCAGGAATTCTCTTCAATTCTTTTTTCATGGCAGTGTTTTAAAATGTTATTTTATCTAATTCCCATTTAATTATACCAAATATACAACTAATATATTAGTTTTACAACTAATTTCTTAATTAATTTCAATATCTGATTGTAATTATTTTCAGTCTGCAGTTTTTGCCAGCCTATATCAGCAAATTCATATTGAGTTTTAAATAGCTGTCACTGCAGATTGTGGAGAAGTTGAAGATTACCGAAACAGACCAGGCATCTCACCGGTTATTCCCCAATACTTTCTTTATTGCAATAAGATTTCTTTGATTTACTATGTTTTTTGCTTCGGGAGTATACAGGAAATCAATTTTTTCGTGGTGCCGCTCAACAATTTTAGCTCTTACCATTTTCCCCAGACTATTCAGAAGTTTGTTATCAACACTGAATGGTTCATCGAGAATGGCCACAGCGGAAGGCAGCCATCTTGAAGGAAACAGATCATCATACACACCTCCCGGCTTATACTGGTCTATCACTGCTTCAAGTTCATTTAAAACAGCTTCCGGTCCTTTTGATTCGGTCAGATTGATATTATTGGATTTTGCCCATTTTGTTAATGCATCGCTATTTGGCACGAGCAATGCGGAAGTATATTTATTCTGATTATTGTACAGCATCATCTGATCGATGAATTGAGATCTGTCGGATATCGTTTCTTCTATTCCTTCAGGGCTGTACTTTTCACCGTCGTCTGAAATGAGAAGGCTTTTAAATCTTCCGAGGACAAAAAGGAATCCATCCTCATCCATGTACCCCATATCACCTGTATGGAGCCATCCATCGCGTAGAGTCTCCCTGGTGGCTTTTTCGTTTTTCCAGTATCCTTTCATGACATTTTCACCCCGGACAATAATTTCACCTTTTTTGCCTGTTGCCATTTCGTTTCCATCCTCATCGCAGATCTTCAATTCAAGATTTTTTACCAGAAAACCTGATGATCCAAGCTTATGCCTCTTCTCCATGTTTCCCGAAATCACCGGAGATGCCTCAGATAAACCATATCCCTGCAGCATAGGTATCCCAATAGCTGAAAAGAATTTCTGAAGTTCAATATCAAGCAGGGCAGCTCCCCCGAAGAAGAACTTTAGTCTTCCGCCAAAGCTTGCTCTGATTTTTTTAAACAGAATCTGATCATACAGGCTGTATAACGGTTTAAGAAGTATTTTCATTCCCTTCCCCTTATCCCATCCATTGCCATTGTATCTGTAGGCAACCTTTAATGCATGGTTGAAAAGTTTTTCGATAAACGGACCTTTATCCCTGATACCTTTTTCGATCCCTTTCCGGAAGTTCTTTGCCAGGGTTGGAGCACTAAGGAGGAAAACAGGCTTAATCTCCCTGATATTTTCAGGAATGTGTTTAAGATTGTCCAGGTACGATTTGCCCTGCACAGCAGCAAAGCTGGCACCAGCTGACATCATAATGTATATTCCAACAGTATGGGCAAAGGAATGGTCCCATGGCAGGATAAGAAGTGTAGTCCACCATTCCGGAACATCCATAAGTGTAAGTGCCTGTTCAATATTTGCAGTATAATTTCGGTGCGACAGGATTATTGCTTTTGGATCAGCTGTTGTCCCCGAAGTGTAGCAAATATTCACATAATCATCGGGGCCAACCGATTCAATCGTTTGCATAAATTTCTCAAGGTTTTTGCTCAAATACTCCTCACCCATCTTCTTGACATTTCCCATAAATATTTCATCCCGGGAATAATCATCCTTTGGGTCCAGAACAATAATCTTTTCAAGATTCTTAAGATCCTTTTTTATTGAATTTATTTTGTCGAGCTGGCCGCGCGATACTATTATCCATCTCGATTCCGAATGGTCAAGCCTGAATTTCAGGTCGGCACCTTCCTTTAGCAAAATTGAAAGAGGAACACATATAGCTCTTGCATGCAATATGCCAAGTTCACTTAGTACCCAGTCAGTCCTTGATTCTGATAATAATGCGATCCTGTCGCCCGTATTAATGCCAAGCGCCAGAAGACCAGCTGCTACTTTCCAGGCCTGTTCTTTAGTTTCCCTGTAGGTTATAGCTTCGTACCTGTCAGTTTTTTTCTCAAGAAGATAAGGGTTGTCTGCATACTTTTTTGCACTGCTATCAAGCAATTCCACGATAGTTTTCATCCAAACGGTTTTTAATTAATTAACTACTGTAATCAAAGTTACGCTCTTAATAAGCCAAAGTCAATTTTATTTTTTAGGGCTGACTGGCTAATCCGGCTTGCTGGTTCCCATGGATTGGTCATTAAATAAAATTATTACAGGATTAAAGAATGTAATATCAAAACTATTATGTTTATATATTTTTATTTTATGATCATATTGTTGTTCACAAACCGGAATGTCTACTTATTATTAAATTATGGAAAATAATTACACAAAAGCCCAACTCACTTGGTTGTTGGTGCTGCGTACCTTTATCGGATGGCATTTTCTTTACGAAGGAATGGTAAAGGTTCTTAATCCGCACTGGACTGCTACTTCTTACCTGATGGACTCACAGGGTATGTTTCGTTCAATATTCATTGATATGGCCGGCAATGCCGGGACAATGAAATACATCGATTTCCTTAACGAATGGGCACTGGTGCTTATTGGTTTGGGTTTGCTGCTTGGGTGTTTTACCCGTTTATCAGTTATTGGAGGAATCATGCTGTTATTGCTTTACACTTTTTCGCACCCTGCGCTTATAGGTGTTAAATATATGATGGCTTTTGAAGGCTCGTACTTCTTAGTCGATAAGAATCTTATCGAGCTGGCAGCTTTAGGTGTTCTTTTCGTTTTTCCTGCTGCCAGGGTGATTGGGATGGACCATTTTCTGGTCAAGGTGTTACCGGTTGGTTTTCGTAAATTCATAATCTGATACCATGGAAAAAGAAAATATAAATAAGCCTTCTGATAAGGTTGAAACAAAAAAATCTACAGCAATCGGGCGTCGTGATGTAATAAAAACACTTGCCACGGTTCCATTGTTAGGTGCAATGGCTTATGGTCTTGTAAAAACAAGAAAAAATGTTCTTTTGGATCGCGATATCTCAGATGTGTTCCAGTTGAGCAATAAAAATGCCGTTTTCCTTCAGCCGCAGGCAAATGGGAAGCAGATCCGTGTGGGACTGATCGGTTTTGGAATCAGGGGCAAACAGCTGATGAGAGCCCTGGGGTTCGCCGAACCATCATATATGGATAGCCTTGTTAAAGCTAAAGAGGTAAATCCCGATGACACTCGTTATGATGTGTTCATGGAACAAGGGGACCTGAATGTGGTTATAAACGGAGTCTGCGATATTTTTAACGTATACAGTGAATCTGCTCGCCTGACAGGCTCCAATATAAACCGCGAAGGAACAAACGGTAAATTTGGTCCTCCGCCAAAACGTTATACCACATGGCAGGAACTTATAGCAGCCGATGATATTGATGCAGTTGTAATCGCAGCCCCTGATCACTGGCATGGTACAATATCCATTGCTGCTGCAAAGGCAGGCAAGCATGTTTATTGTGAAAAGCCTGCAACATGGACGGTTCCGGAGACTTATCTGGTCCGGCAGGCAGTGAGAGAATCAGGTATTGTATTTCAACTGGGCCACCAGGGCCGACAGACAGCATGTTATCAGAAAGCTGAAGAGATAATCAGTAATAACCTTCTTGGCCACGTCAACCTTATACAGGTGTGTACAAACCGTAATACTCCCAATGGAGCATGGGTTTATCCGATAATCGAAGGCTCGAATCCGCAGACTATCGACTGGAAACAGTTTGAAGGCGATCCTGAACGCGTAAAGGAGTATAATGACTATATGAAGTCATTTCGCCTTGAACGCTACATCGGACCTGAGGAACGTGACAAATTCAGTCTTGAAAGGTTCTTCCGCTGGCGTTGCTGGTGGGATTACAGTACGGGGCTTTCGGGTGATCTTCTCACCCATGAATATGATGCCGTAAACCAGATCATGCACCTGGGAATCCCCGATTCATCAACTTCATCAGGCGGAGTCTATTTCTTCAAAGATGGCCGTACAGTACCTGATGTTTTACAGACAACCTTTGAATGGCCTGAACGGAATCTCACAATGCTTTATAGCGCAACACTTGCAAGTTCGCGAAACAGGGGCAAGGTTTTCATGGGACACGATGCATCAATGGAGGTTTCAAATATCCTGAGCATTACCGCCGACAGCAATTCCGAACGTTATGCAGAAAAGATAAAACAGGGTATCATCCCGACCGACAAATCATTCTTCACTTATGTACCCGGACAGAGCAAAGTCGATGCGGTAACTTCTGCCACAGAACTTTACTTCGCACAGCGCGGGTTGTTGTATACATATGTCGACGGCAAACGTTACGATACTACTCACCTTCATATGAGGGAGTGGATAGAGTGTATCCGTCAGGGACAAAACCCCTCATGTGACATCGACCAGGCATTCATGGAGGCAATGACAGCCCATATGGGAACCAGGGCATACCTTGAGGGCCGTACAATGTACTGGGACAAGGACAAGGAAGAGATCGTCAGGGGTGAATATACCTGAAACTTTTATTCTATGCATGAATTTTCACTGGCAACTGAAGTAATTAAGATTGCTGAAAGCGAGGCTGTGAAAAACAAAGCTCTTGCAGTCAGTGAAATTACAATTGAAGTCGGAAGCCTAAGCGGTATAGAAGCTGAAGCGTTTGAATCGGCACTTTCCCTAATATCTGAAGGCTCAATACTTGAAAAAGCCCGGCTGAATATCGTGAAGACAAGTGGAAAAGAATTCAGGGTTGTATCACTGATGATTGAAGAAGAATAAAAGTAAAGAATATGTGCGATACATGCGGATGCGGGAAACCTGACGGATTTATGATTCACGACCCGAATCATACCCATAGCCACAACAGTGATTATACCCATGAACATGATCATGATCATGGTCATACTCATGATCATCAGCATGAACACGATCATCCTCATAAAAAAGTCATTGATCTTAACATCGACATCCTTTCGCAGAATAACATAACTGCCGGAATGAACCGCAGGTTCTTTGAAGGGAGGAAGATACTTTGTCTTAATATTGTAAGTTCCCCCGGATCAGGAAAAACAACTGTGCTGGAAGAGACCATCCATCATCTGATCCCTTCCAGGAAAATGTATGTCATCGAAGGAGACCAGCAAACCCTTATCGATGCTGACCGGATACAAAAAGCAGGAGCCCCGGCAATCCAGATCAATACAGGCTCCGGATGTCACCTTGATGCAAAAATGATTGAGTCAGCGCTGAAGAGGCTGGATACGGAAGCAAATTCAATCCTGTTCATAGAAAATGTAGGGAACCTTGTTTGCCCTGCCATGTTCGACCTGGGGGAATATAAGAGGGTTATTGTAATCTCCGTAACAGAAGGGGAAGATAAGCCCCTGAAATATCCCAATATGTTTGAGACATCACACCTGTGCGTTATCAATAAATCCGACCTGCTGCCCTACGTTGATTTCAGTATTGAAGAGTTTATGAAAAATGCCCTCCTGATAAACCATCACCTGGAATTCATTACTATGTCGGCAAAAACAGGAGACGGCATGAATTTATGGTTCGACTGGATTCTAAGTCAAAAAAATAATTAACCGCAAAGTTTGCAGGAGTTGGCATGTTTGCCCCCAACCCCCTAAAGGGGGCTTTTAAAAGCCAATATTAGCCCCCCTTCAGGGGGGTTGGGGGGCATTACTTCGTGGTAAAATGGATTTTATTTGTCGTAAACAATATCCTTCGACCCAGATATCTTATTTTCAGTAGCGGTAATTTTAGTGGATTTTTTTCCGATAAAAATCGCAATTGGCTGGTTCCCTTTTCCTGCAGAACGGATCGTATTATTGACAATTTTAATATCGTGTGTTTCTCCACCAATATAGAATCCTGCTGACTCCCTGCCGGTCCCGTTATTTTCTATAACATTGTTCGCAAAAGTATTCCTGTGCCCGCTGTTCTGTTCATTCTCATTCCGGAACAAGACACCATGGGAACCATTCTCGTAAACATGATTATTTTCAAAAAAATTATCAGTATCCTTATGACCTATAGAGATTCCGTTATCACCGTTCCCGTATGATGTATTATTCCTGAAGATCCCGTTCTGTACCCGCCAGCATAAAAAGATCCCATCCCCCTTATTATGATGGCTGATACAATTTTCAACTATTGAATGGTCCGATCCTGTACCCGGATGAAATCCAAGACCGTTTCCGTTTGATGCCTCGCATCCCCTTATTGTAATGTTCTCAGTTATCTGCCAGCTGAAAGTATCACCATTGAACTCATTAACCTTCACATTTTCTACGATACAGTTCTTCGATTTGTGGATATAAACTCCCCCTCCCCTGCATCCGTTTATATAATCGTTTGAATTTTTATTTCCCTCAATAACAAGATCCGCTATTTTAACATTCTCAGCATCAACAGCCTCGATTATTGAAAAGCTGTTTGTAACTGTACCATTCAATGACGAAATGTAATCATTTACGGTCCTGTTGTCAAAATAGATTGTATTGCCCTGAATATCTGTTATTACAGCTGTGGTGACATCCCAGCCCTGGTTGTGCTCATCATCGTAAAGCTCTATCCCCATCCCGATACTGAAGCCGCTGGCATCCTTCACTTCTGCCTTCAACATACCCCAATCAGCATCAATAATGAAGCTTGTTTTAAATCCGTCGCATTTCTTAAGGATGGTTGTCTTACCCGACCCGATCAATGTTGTATTGTCGGACATGCGAACCGGACCGGTTATTTTAAATGTCCCGGGATTAAGCATGACGATCCCTCCTCCCCTTGCCTTAACGGCATCCAGTGCAATCTGTATCGCCTCTGAAGTAAACCCGGGAACGTCAGCTCCCGTGCCGCCTGCTGTAATTACCTGATCAGCATGCTTTATACTTACGAGTCCGATATTCTGACTTAATATGGTCTGCCCTAAAGTAATACCGATAAAAATCAGACTGAACGACCTAATTTGTTTGTAGTTCATATTCACTCCTTTTTAATTATAAATAAAATTAATCAAATTCCCGAATATCTCTAGGGGGGAAATTGTTTATGGACTGTATAAGCATAGTGATTTGAAATAAACAGCTTCAATATTAATTTTTATGAGATGTCTAAAAGAGACCTGAACTTTCCGGTAATCCTGACCATGATCCTCGCGATGCTTGCAGCATGTGATAAGTTTGCAGAGAGTCCGGATGATGATGAAGATGATGATACCGATATTTATACATATGATACGACAACTGTCGTTCAGGTTAATCTGAACGGAAGCTCGATAATCGTAATTCCTGATGTGGCAACTGTCAGCGGCAGCAAAGTGACGCTCAGATCCGCCGGAACTTATGAAATATCCGGATCCCTGACTGACGGACAGATAGTAGTAAATGCAAATAACAATGGTAATGTGAGGCTTATCCTCAACGGCGTGAATATAAAATGCTCATCAGGTGCTCCCATTTATATCAAAGATGCGGACAAGGCTCTCATAAACCTTGCTGATGGAACTGTTAATACATTAACAGATGGGATTTCTTATGTAACAGATGAGAGCGGAGAGCCAGATGCGGCACTTTTCAGTGATACTGAACTTGTAATATATGGTGAAGGATCCCTGAATGTCAATGCAAATTACAATGACGGTATTTCATCTGACGACGGACTGGTAATCAAGAGCGGAACTATATCGGTGAAGGCAGCAGATGATGGGATTAGAGGTAAAGATTTTCTGATCATACACGATGGAAACATTACCGTTAACTCAACCGGCGATGCACTTAAGTCAGACAATGAGACTGATTCTTCAAAAGGATATGTAACAATCAACAGTGGAACATTAAATCTTACTGCCACAGCTGGCGATGCAATTGATGCTGCATCAAACCTTACAGTTAACGGCGGTATTTTTAATATTAAAACCGGAACAGGAGCAGGCACTTCAACAGGAGGCAGTGGAGGCCAGCCCGGAGGAAGTTCCGGAGGATATTCAGGGACAATATCAGAAAAAGGTCTTAAAGGAGCTGTCAGCGTTAAGATCGAAAAAGGCTCATTAACGATTAATTCTGCAGACGATGCGATTCATTCAAACGAAACGGTAACAATAGATGATGGAACACTTTCTGTAGCTACCGGAGATGATGCAATTCATGCTGAAACCTCAGTAAGCATAAACGGAGGAACTCTGATGGTGACAAAATCATTTGAAGCGATCGAAAGTGCATCAATTACAGTTAACAAAGGCAACCTGAACCTGGTGGCAACTAACGATGGATTCAACGCCACCAAAGGATCCGGAGGAGAGTCAAGCGATGGAAGCTTACTTACCTTTAATGACGGATATATAGTCGTAAATGTCTCATCCGGCGATGGTCTCGACAGTAATGGAAATATTGTAATGACTGGCGGTACAGTAATTGTCCATGGTCCCCAGTCAGCGCCTGAAGTAGCATTTGATTTTAACGGTACATTCATAATATCGGGTGGGATACTTGTTGCTGGCGGACCTAACGCGGGAAATATGATCGAGGTACCAGGATCCGGCTCATCCCAGTGTTGTTTCAAAGCCACAAGTTCATCAGTTATTTCTGCATCCACTATTATCCATTTACAGGATGCTTCCGGAAATGATGTCGTAACCTTCAGGCCTGTAAGGAACACCTATTATTTTGTTTTCTCTTCTTCACAACTCGCAATTGGTGCTTCATATTCAATTTATACCGGGGGTTCTTCGACCGGCGTTCTTACAGATGGATTATTCTCCGGAGGTACTTATTCCGGAGGTATATTTAAAAAGACTTTTACTATTTCAAATAAAATAACGAGTGTTACATTCTGATCAATTCATCAATTCTCACAAACCTGTAACCCCGGCTTTTTAGCCCATTAATAAGTTCGGGAAGGGAATAATAAAACTTATCTGTTCGGCCTGGATCTGTTCCTACATGAACTAGCAATATAAATCCGTTCAAACCTGAAACTGATTTCTTCTCAAAAGCATTTATGGAGTTGTAAATAGTATTGCTGTCAACATATTGACTTCCCATTTCCGGGATTGTGTAGTCGGCATTGCTTCTGGTACCTTCTGTGAAATTTATAAGCTTTGTCCCTGCCTCCTCTGCCCATGATGCTATTGAATCGTTGTACCACTCATAGGGAGGTAAAAAATAAACAGCATCCTCTTTTTCAATTCCGAACCGGGACATCTCAGAGAATGAGTTATTAAGGTCATCCATAAATTCATTCTTACTGATCAGAAGACAATCTCTTTTCCCCCAGTCACAGTAAAGCAGGTGCCTGTCGGAGTG
>CAZCQC010000014.1:0-21587 GCA_964500155.1 uncultured Rikenellaceae bacterium
AGGAGCTTGCAGAGCCAACCGACATGAGGATCTTCGTAATTGCAGAGGCTCTTGAAAAGGGGATATCTGTCGACAGGATTTATGAACTTACAAAAATTGACAAATGGTTCCTTTATAAGCTAAAAAACATAATCTGCATCAAAAATGAACTTTGTCAGTACGATAATCTTGAATCAGTTCCGGAAGAGCTGCTTTCTCAGTCTAAAATTTATGGATTCAGCGACTTCCAAATAGCACGGCATGTTTTTAAATCACGTTCTTTAAAAATCAACCACGACCTTTTAAAAGTAAGGGAGTACAGGAAAAGCCATGGTATTGTACCTTATGTCAAGCAGATCGACACGCTTGCAGCTGAATATCCTGCAGTCACTAATTACCTGTATCTTACCTACGGAGGTATCGAGCATGACATTACTTTCGCTGACGACAAAAAATCAATAATTGTTCTCGGATCAGGTGCTTACAGGATAGGCTCAAGTGTCGAATTCGACTGGTGCTCGGTAAATGCTGTCAATACAATAAAAAAGGAAGGATTAAGATCGGTAATGATCAATTATAATCCTGAAACAGTGAGCACAGATTATGATATCTGCGACAGGCTCTATTTTGATGAGCTGACATTTGAAAGGGTGCTCGATATAATTGACCTTGAATCCCCAGGCGGAGTGATCGTTTCTGTAGGAGGCCAGATCCCGAACAATCTTGCCATGCGGCTGTACGACAGCAAGGTTCCGATCCTGGGCACATCACCTCTCTCTATTGACAGGGCTGAGAACAGACACAAATTCTCGCATATGTGCGATCTGCTTGCAATTGATCAGCCAAAATGGAAAGAACTTTCATCGACCCACGATATTTTTGAATTCGTTGACCGGATCGGCTTCCCTGTCCTTATAAGGCCATCTTATGTACTGTCGGGTGCTGCAATGAATGTTGTATCGAACAGGAACGAGCTTTCTCATTTCCTGGATCTTGCTACCCAGGTGTCAAAACAATATCCTGTTGTGGTTTCCGAATTCATTGAAAATGCTAAGGAAATAGAAATGGATGCTGTTGCCAGGGAAGGGGAAATAATAGCTTATGCAATCAGTGAACATGTTGAGTTTGCGGGAGTCCATTCAGGAGATGCAACAATGGTTTTTCCGGCACAGAAGATCTATTTTGAGACAGCGAGGAGGATTAAGCGTATTACCAGGCAGATTTCCAGGGAGCTTAATATAACCGGTCCGTTCAATATTCAGTTCCTTGCTAAAGACAACGACATAAAAGTTATTGAGTGCAACCTTCGGGCCAGCCGAAGTATGCCTTTTGTATCGAAGGTACTTAAATCGAACCTGATTGAGCTGGCCACAAAAGTGATGCTTGGCCTTCCGGTTGAGAAACCTCATAAATCAGTCTTTGAACTCGATTATGTGGGAGTAAAGGCTCCACAGTTCAGCTTCTCCCGCCTGGCTAAAGCAGATCCGGTTCTTGGAGTCGATATGTCTTCAACCGGTGAGGTAGGATGCATAGGTGAAGGTTTTTATGAGGCAATACTGAAAGCAATGTTCTCTGTCGGGTACAGGGTTCCAAAAAAGAGCATCCTGCTTTCAACCGGTCCGGCCAGGTCAAAGGTTGAATTACTCAACAGCGCCAGGGCTCTGCGTGAAAAAGGACATAAACTGTTTGCCACAAGGGGTACACAGGAATTCCTTGGTAACGCAGGAGTTGAAGCTGAAATCGCTTACTGGCCGGATGAAGATAAATCGCCCAATACCATTGAACTTATAAGGACAAGAGAGGTAGATCTGGTTGTTAACATCCCGAAAGATCTGACTGCTACCGAACTTATTAATGATTACTCAATACGACGGAACGCAGTGGATTTCAATGTTCCTCTTCTTACAAATGCAAGACTTGCAAGTGCATTTATCCTTGCTTTCTGCAGGATGAGCATTGATGACCTTGCAATAAAGAGCTGGGACGAGTATAAATAAGGCGACAGGCGAAAGGCAGCAGGCAACTCCGTGGAACTCTGTGCAAACTCCGTGATACTCCGTGGTAAAAATAGATATAGAGAAATAGAGAAATAAAGAAATTAATAGAGAGCTTAAAAATGATACTAATCCGAAAAGCAGTTCTCTCTGATGCTCCTTCAATAGTCGATTTCCAGCTCAGAATGGCATGGGAAACTGAAAACATGAAGCTTGTTGCCGGAATTGTAACACAAGGAGTTGATGCTGTTTTCAATGACCAGTCAAGGGGCCAGTATTATGTGGCAGAAGCAGACACCAATATTATAGCTTCCCTGCTTATAACATATGAATGGAGCGACTGGAGGAATTGCAATGTATGGTGGTTCCAGTCGGTTTATGTGGTGCCTGAATTCAGGAGAAAGGGAGTTTTCAGAAAAATGTACGACCATATAAGGGATCTGGCAGTGCAACAAGGCATTGCCGGACTCAGGCTTTACGTTGAAACAAAGAATTCAAAGGCTCAAAAGACGTATGAAGCCCTGGGAATGAGTTCCGAACACTATGCTTTCTATGAATGGATGAGGAAATGAGCTATGCAATGGCTTTTTCTTATAGTTCTGATACCCTATTTATATCTTATAACGAAGATATACCTCCACCTTTCTAAAATCAAACTTTTCTACCCAAAGAAAGATCCTGAAAAATTTGTATCCGTAATAATTGCCTGCTGTAACGAAGAAGCGACTATCCCTCTTCTCCTGTCTGATTTTGCGGACCAGAACTTCAATCCTGATCTGTTCGAGATTATAGTCGTCAGCGATAACTCGTCAGACACCACATTTGAAGTGGCATCAGGATTCGGCAGGATAAGGAATTTAAAAGTGATGAACAGTTCAGGAAGAGGGAAGAAGAAGGCCATCAGGACAGGAGTGGAAGCATCGGCCGGCTCTTATATAATTGTAACCGATGCTGACTGCAGAGTCGGGAATAACTGGGTGAAGACAATCGCATCATTCGAGGTGAGTATGAACCTGAAATGATCATTTGTCCGGTACAACTGGAAGAAGGGAGAGGTTTTTTTCACAGATTTCAGGAACTGGAATTCCTGAGCCTGCAGGGCATTACAGCTGGAACAGCTGTTGGACAGGATCCTGTTATGTGTAATGGCGCCGCTCTTGCTTTCCAAAAAGAGGCCTATCTTAAACATGCCGGCAGTCTGCATGATGAGCTGGCTTCAGGTGACGATGTTTTTCTTCTTCATAATATTAAAAGTGATCGTGGTAAAAGAATCATGTGGCTTGAATCAACTGAATCGAAGGCACTAACCCCGGCCTCCGCCAATTTGTCGTCATTCCTGCGGCAGAGAGGCAGATGGGTCTCGAAAGCAGGAGCTTACAGTGACCGGTCTACACAGATGTTGGCAATTTTAACATTTGTTACAATTTCTGTTCAGGTATTGCTTTTTGCAGGGGGACTATTTAATCCTGGTCTGATGTTGCTATTTGCGGTTTATTTTGTCTTAAAATCAGTTCCCGATTTTCTTGTACTTTCAAACACTGCAGCGAGGTATGGGAAAAAAAGACTTATGAGATGGTTCCTTCCATCTCAGCTGATCTATCCGATTTATGTCCTTGCAATTATTCCCTGGTCATTTGTTAACAGGGCAAAATGGTCCGGTTAGTTACCCATTTCCGACAGGAATTTGATCCTCATCAGTCTTATCTCCTCCTCCTCAAAATCATTTCCAAGCTCTGCAATAGCCTCCTCCAGCGAGTCAGATTCCGCTTCTTCCCTGAAGTAAGAATATATGTCATGCTGGCGTTCTTCATCAATAACCATATTAATATAGTAATCGAGATTGATCCTGGTCCCATAGTTAACAATAGCCTCGATTTCACCTATCAGCTCACTCATTTCCAGTCCTTTAGCCTCAGCGATATCTTCCAGGGGACGCTTCATATCAATGCTCTGGATTATATAGACTTTCATCCCTGATTTGTTGACAACCGATTTGACTACCATGTCGAGAGGTCTGATTATCTCTTTCTCCTCAACATATTTCTTGATTATCTCAACAAATTCCTTTCCGTATCTCTGGGCTTTTCCTGCGCCAACACCCGAAATATTCTGAAGCTCATCAATTGTAATTGGGTACTGGATTGCCATATCCTCGAGGGACGGATCCTGGAATATCACGAAAGGAGGAACATCTTTCTGTTTTGAGATCTTCTTGCGAAGGTCCTTAAGAATGCTGAAAAGCTCATCATCGACTGCTGCTGTTCTTGCTCCGAAAGCATTTTCCTCATCAGTCGTATCGGCATAATCGTGATCCTCTGCAAGCATAAAAGAGGCAGGGTTTTCAATAAACGCCATTCCCTTCTCGGTGAGTTTCAGCAAACCGTAATTCTCAATTTCCTTTACGAGGAATTTAGCGATCAGTGCCTGCCTGATCACCATATTCCAGAACTTCTCATCCTTATCCTCCCCTATTCCGAAAAATTCGAGCTTATGGTGCTTGTATGACTTGATAGCAGATGTCACTTTCCCGGCAAGAATATTGGCAATATGGTCAGCCTTGAATTTTTCCTTGACTGCAAGGATAGTTTCGAGGACATTTACAACTGCCTCGCTTCCTTCAAATTGCGCCTTGGGGTGTAAACAATTGTCGCAAGCTTCGCAATTTTCATTCGGATATTCTTCACCAAAATAATGAAGAAGCAGTTTCCGTCGGCATACTGACGATTCGGCATATGAAACGGTTTCAAGAAGAAGCTGTTTGCCGATCTCCTGTTCTGCAATAGGCTTCCCCTGCATGAATTTCTCCAGCTTCATTATGTCATTGTAGCTGTAATATGCAATGCAGTTCCCCTCACCGCCATCGCGGCCGGCCCGGCCTGTCTCCTGATAATATCCCTCAAGGCTTTTGGGGATATCGTAATGTATAACAAACCTGACATCGGGTTTATCAATTCCCATTCCGAAAGCTATTGTTGCAACAATAATATCTGCCTCTTCCATAAGGAATTTATCCTGGTTTGCCGTACGGGTCCCGGAATCCATCCCTGCATGGTAAGGCAAAGACTTTATCCCGTTAACCTTCAGGATTTCGGCCAGCTCTTCAACCTTTTTGCGGCTGAGGCAATAGATTATTCCCGATTTGCCGGTGTTGTTTTTTATATACTTGATGATTTCCTTTGTGACATCCTGCTTTGATTTTACCTCGTAATAAAGATTGGGCCGGTTAAAGGATGATTTAAAAACATCGGCTTCAAGGATACCGAGGTTTTTCTGGATATCATGCTGGACTTTTGGGGTTGCTGTTGCAGTTAGAGCAATTATGGGGGAACGTCCGATTACATCGATTATCGGTCTTATCCTTCTGTACTCAGGACGGAAGTCGTGACCCCACTCTGATATGCAATGAGCCTCATCGATAGCATAGAATGAGATCTGGATATTCCTCAGGAATTCAATATTTTCCTCCTTTGTAAGGGATTCCGGAGCGACATACAGAAGCTTTGCTTTACCAGATAAAACATCCTTCTTTACCCTGGTACTTTCGCTCTTTGTAAGGGATGAATTCAGAAAATGGGCAACATCATCATCAGTGCTGAAATTGCGCATTGCATCAACCTGGTTCTTCATAAGAGCAATCAGGGGAGAAATAACAATTGCGGTACCCTGTTTCATAACAGCGGGCAACTGGTAGCAGAGCGATTTCCCTCCGCCGGTCGGCATTAGCACAAAAGTGTCGCGACCCTCAAGGACATTATTAATAATATATTCCTGATTACCCTTAAACGTATCGAATCCAAAATACTTTTTTAAAAAATCATGTGTTGTTGCATCAGTATTCATAATCTTCCCTAATGTTCATTCTGTCTTTTTTGAAAGTGCTGCATTAGTAGTGTATATAAAGTTAATTAAAATATTTATCAAAGAGAAGATTTATATTATTATTAATAAAAATCAAAAAGAAAAATTACCTGACAGCTTTTATTGTGGATGGAACATGGTATTGTTTTGCAAAATAAGATTTATCATCTTTACAGGCTGAATTTTAGTCAACCACTGAAAGAATTATGGCCGGAACAGGTAAAAAAGGCAAGAGCAAAGAGGGGGAGATGTCATTTCTTGAACATCTTGAAGAACTAAGATGGCATATAATCAGATCATTGATTGCCATCGTGGCTATGATGATCATAGCATTTATCTTTAAAAATATTCTTTTTAACAAAATCGTTCTGGCTCCAAAAGATCCGACTTTTATTTCCAACAGAATGTTCTGTGAGTTCGGACACTTTCTGGCCATGAAATTTAGTTTCATTAAGAATCCTGAAATTTTATGCATCAATACAAAACCATTGAACCTGATAAGCATAAAAATGGCAGGGCAGATTACCACTCATATTACGGTAGCTCTGGTAACAGGACTGATCCTTGCATTTCCTTTTGTTATACGTGAATTCTGGTTGTTTTTCAAGCCGGCCCTCCACTCTAATGAAGCACAACACGCAAGAGGAGCTGTTCTTGCTTCATCATTGCTTTTTTTCATAGGTGTCCTCTTCGGGTATTTCCTGCTTGCACCTCTTTCAATACATTTCCTAAGCAGTTATCAGATAAGTGAAACCGTGGTTAACCAGATAAATGTCCGTTCATTTATTGGCACACTGACGTCAATCTGCCTCGCGACCGGAGTAGTATTCGAGCTTCCGATAGTTGCATTTTTCCTTACCAAGATCGGTATTATAACCCCCTCTTTCATGAGGAGGTACAGAAAGCATGCGATTGTTGTTATTTTTATTCTTTCTGCCATCATTACACCACCTGACGTATTTTCCCAGACCCTTGTCGCAATACCGCTTCTTATTCTTTATGAAGTCAGTATCTTTATCTCCGCCGGGGTAATAAGGAAAAAAGCGAAAGAGCACGATGCGTTCATGAATGATGACTCTTCGGCTAAAACAGAAAAGGCATAAAGAGCTGCACAGGAATGAAATTATATACTGAAAATCTTGTCAAGAAATACCACAACCGAACAGTTGTCGATCATGTATCAATAGAAGTTGAACAGGGTGAAATTGTCGGTTTGCTTGGACCTAATGGTGCAGGAAAAACCACATCGTTCTATATGATTGTTGGGCTTATAAGACCACGTGAAGGGAGGATCTTCCTTGAGAATGAAGATATTACCACCCTTCCTGTTTATAAACGTGCCCGGAAAGGCATAGGGTATCTTGCCCAGGAAGCATCGGTCTTCAGGAATCTCTCTGTTGAAGATAATATAAAGGCCGTGCTTGAGATGTCGGGATTTTCCAGAAATGAACAGGCTGAACGCCTCGATACACTGCTTAATGAATTCGGACTGCAGAAAATCAGGAAAAGCAAAGGGATCCAGCTTTCGGGTGGAGAAAGGAGACGCACCGAAATAGCAAGGGCTCTTGCTCTCAAACCAAAATTCATCCTCCTCGACGAGCCATTTGCCGGAGTTGATCCCATTGCAGTGGAAGATATCCAGGAAATCGTCTCAAAGCTCAAAGGGAAAAATATTGGAATTGTGATCACCGATCATAACGTTCACGAAACACTTGCAATAACCGATCGTGCCTATCTGCTGTTCGAGGGACGGATACTTATGTCAGGCACATCTTCACAACTTGCTGAAGACGAACATGTAAGAAATGTTTATCTCGGAAAGAACTTTGAACTTCGCAGGTAAGAGCTCCACTTTGTTATAATAATTATTTTCTCTACTTTTGCGGGGATTTTTCCGCGGATGTGTCGTAATTGGTAGCCGAGCAAGACTTAGGATCTTGTGTCTTAATGACGTGGGGGTTCGAGTCCCTTCATCCGCACCATTTTACAGACCGCCTGTAACGATTAATAAGAGCGTTCTGGCGGTTTTTTAAGTACTCAATAAACAATTAAAGATGAATATCACCAGGGAAAATATTGACGATCTGAATGCCGTGCTGAAAATACAGGTTGAAAGGGCTGACTATGACGGTAATGTTGAAAAAGTTCTGAGAGATTATCGCAAAAAAGCTAATATTAAGGGATTCCGTCCGGGAATGGTGCCTATTGGCCTCATTAAGAAGATGTATGGGAAAGCCGTTCAGATCGATGAGATCAATAAGGTCGTTACGGATAATATTCAGAAATATCTTACTGACGAAAAAATAGAGATCCTTGGAGATCCACTTCCAAAAATTGATGACAATGAGAAGATAGATTTCGACACACAGGAATCATTCACATTTTCATTCGAGCTCGGACTTGCTCCTGCTTTTGAAACAAAGCTCAGCAAGAAAAACAAAGTCACATATTATGAAATCGCTGCCGACGACAAGATGAAGAATGATTATCTCGATAATTACACCCGACGCTACGGCAAATTCGAGAAGGCTGAAATTTCAGAAGAGAAGGACATCCTTAAGGGGAAAATCGAAGCACTCGATGATAAAGGGAATCCTGGTCCCGAAGGGATTGTAGCTGATGACACCTCTCTTTCAATAGAAGTAATCAAGGATAAGAAAATTAAAAAACAGTTTATCGGAAGAGCCGAAAAGGACTCAATTGATTTTGACCTGAGAAAAGCTTTCCCGAATGATAATGAAATTGCAGGTCTCCTTAAAAAGCAGAAAGAGGAAATCGTTAAAGTTGAAGGTGATTTCAGGTTTACAATCAACGAGGTTAGTCGTTTCAGGCCGGCAGAATTAAATCAGGAGCTCTTTGACCGCATCTATGGTGAAAACATCATCCATTCCGAAGAAGAGTTTCGAAACAGGATCAATGAAGAGATAACTGCTAACCTGAGGAATGAGAGTGAATATAAACTGTCAGTTGACCTGAAGAAGCTTGCAATCGAAAAATCTGAATTTAACCTGCCTGAAGCTTTCCTGAAAAGATGGCTTCTGAAGGTAAATGAAAAAACGACAGAAGAACTTGTTGAAAAGGAATTCGACAACTTCAGCCGCGACCTGAAATGGCAGCTGATCCGTAATAAAATAGCCAGAACGAATGAGCTTAAAATAACCGAAGAAGAACTCCTTAAAGAAGCCGAAAAGATTACCAGGTACCAGTTCAGCCAGTACGGATTGTTTTATGCAACTGATGAACAGGTAGAAAACTATGCTAAGGAAACCCTGAAACGGGAAGAGGATGCTAAAAGAATTGCCGACAAGATCCTTGAAGAAAAAGTCGGCCTGATCCTGAAAGATATTGTCAAACTTGAGAATAAGTCGGTATCCATCGAGGAATTCAATAAGCTTTTTGAATAGTAATCAATGCATTACAATGATTTACAATATTTTTTCTATCTTTGTGTTTTAACGAAAGGACTTTTAACATGAGTAATTTAAGTGATTTTGGAAAATACGCCCGAAGCAAGCATGGAATAAGCAGTCTTTCCCTGCATAGATTTGCTTCAATAACTGCAGATGCTTATATTTCTCCGACTATTATAGAGGAGCGTCAGCTTAACGTCGCATCAATGGACGTTTTTTCGCGTCTGATGATGGACAGGATTATCTTTCTGGGCTTGCCTATCGATGATTATGTTGCAAATATTATAGAAGCCCAGCTACTTTATCTCGATTCCGCTGATCCCGGAAAGGATATTCAGATCTATTTCAATACTCCCGGAGGATCGGTCAATGCAGGACTGGGAATTTATGATACGATGCAGTATATTTCAGCTGATATAGCGACTATATGTACCGGAATGGCTGCCTCGATGGGAGCAGTACTTCTTACTGCAGGGACTAAGGGTAAAAGATCGGCACTGAAGCATTCAAGAATAATGATCCACCAGCCAATGGGAGGATTTGAAGGACAGGCTTCTGATATAGAGATCCAGGCTCGTGAGATCATGAAGCTTAAAAAAGAGCTTTTTGAAATAATAGCACTTCATTCAGGAAATACCATTGAAAAAGTAGAAAAGGATTCCGACAGGGATCACTGGATGACATCACAGGAAGCAAAAGATTATGGGATGATCGATGAGATCCTCCAGAAAACTGAAAGATAGTTGAAATGGATAAATGTTCGTTTTGCGGCCGGACAAAGAAAGAGGTCAGTATGCTTATTGCTGGACTTGAAGGACATATCTGTGACCACTGCATTGAGCAGGCTCACAGTATCATGAACGAAGAGCTCGGTACAAAAAAGAATCTCAGTTTTGACACAATCAACCTCCTGAAACCTGCCGAAATAAAACATTTTCTCGATCAGTATGTCATAGGGCAGGACATGGCAAAAAAGATTATTTCCGTTGCTGTCTACAATCATTATAAACGGCTTATGCAAAAGCCTGATGAAGATGATATTGATATAGAAAAATCAAATATTATCCTTGTAGGTGAGACCGGTACCGGGAAGACTCTGCTGGCAAGAACAGTTGCTAAAATGCTTCATGTCCCTTTTACAATTGTTGATGCAACAGTCCTTACCGAGGCAGGATATGTCGGGGAAGATATTGAAAGCCTTCTTACCCGTCTCCTTCAGAATGCCGATTATGATGTAAAAGCTGCTGAAAAAGGAATAGTTTTTATTGATGAGCTGGATAAAATCGCAAGAAAAGGAGATAATCCTTCAATTACACGTGATGTTTCAGGTGAAGGTGTACAGCAGGGTTTGCTGAAACTTCTGGAGGGTTCGATTGTGAATGTACCTCCGCAGGGAGGACGGAAACATCCCGAGCAGAAAATGATCCCCGTTGATACAAAAAATATCCTGTTTATCTGTGGCGGGGCCTTCGAGGGAATTGAGAAGAAAATTGCGCACAGGCTTAACACGCAGGTTGTAGGATACGGTGCATCAAAGAAAAGAGACAGGGTTGATAAAGAGAACCTGCTTCAGTATATTGCCCCCCAGGATCTGAGATCTTACGGGCTTATTCCCGAAATAATCGGAAGGCTGCCTATTCTGACTCATCTTAATCCGCTCGACAGGGAAGCACTTAGAGCTATACTTACTGAACCTAAAAATGCCCTGGTAAAACAATATATCAAGCTCTTTAAGATGGATAATATCGAACTAACTTTCGGGGAAGGAGTTCTGGATTTCATTGTCGATAAAGCCATTGAATTCAAGCTTGGAGCACGCGGACTAAGATCGATCTGCGAAGCAATAATGCTCGATGCAATGTTCGATTCACCTTCCGAAGGCACAAAAGAGCTGACAGTTACAACAGATTATGCAATCCGTAAGTTAGAAAGGATTGATATGAAGGTTTTAAGAGCTTCTTAAATAATAGTAAGGGCGTAGCATGATGCTTCGCCCCTGCAGAGTTCAATAAGGACATGCCATGGCATGTCTTTATTATCGTATCCAGTTTCTGTGCCTGTGCCTCAGCCGGATCTCTTTCGATTCTCCTCCCTTCGTCACAACAGCTATATTATCACATTCACCTGTACCATAATCAAGATTAAAAGGTTCCGAATCTTCCCTTTGAATACTTACGACGCCGCTTACGATAAATTCACAGACCCTTTTCCAGTGCAAAGCACTTTCTATTGTCCTCTGATAAGATATCCCATCAGCATTCTTACCGCTTGCCGAGCCAGTTACCAGACATTCATCATCCCATTTATTAGCAGTCATAAATCCGGCCACCCATTCTCTCTGATGTTCAGCGTCTCTTTCAATTGTCTTTCCATCGGGTAGAATAAGTTTACCTCCCGTAAGTGTAACTGAGATGACGAAATTCTCACCGGCATTTGGTCCGAGGTTTTCAAACAGCTTGGTTCCCTCGACTTTTATGTCGTTAAAAAAGTAATTATCAAAATTTACCGTTCTTTTTGAACCTTCTTCCCTGCGTGGTCCGGTGACTTCAATAATGATCTTGCCCGATCTTGTATTTTCGTAGAATCCTGTACAGCCGGTTCCGTAATCAATGGTGACTATCTTCGGCCAGATCCCGGTTGAAGGATGCGTAACAGAAATTACCGGGCATGAATCTGCAACCAGGAAGACTGTTTTTGCATCGCCATTTTTCATCGCTTCATCAAGAGCTATTGTTGCATTATCAATACTATTGAATACATCTTCAAAAACTGCTTCGCTTACGGCATCATCGTCAGCAAGATCGAGGCTTGGTTGGTCTGGAGATAATAAATCTTTCTTACATGAGGTAATTACCATCATAACAGATGCAGTTATCATTAAAAAAATCTTTGTTTTCATAGCTGTGAATATTAGTTATTAAATACGATCAACAGCTATTTAGATGAGAAAAGATATAAAAGGTTTAAAGAAGATGATTGATTTTCTACGGATAAGGAGCTTATTAAAAATCTTTGCGGTTAATGAATTTTGTCTTCCTAAGGTACTCTTTTATTTTCCTGTTCCCTTTCTCTCATATATCACATAGGAATAAGGAATCTTCTTATCATCTTCGGAGATGCATTCTTCTTTCTCAACAACCTTCCATTTCCTTCGGTCAATTTTCGGGAAATATACATCAGCCGGTGCTTTTTTATGAACATGTGTAATATATAACCTGTCTGCAATCGTCATAAACTGACGGTAAACACTTCCTCCTCCGATCACAAATACCTCCTCATCCCTGCCGCATTTGCTCAATGCGTCTTCAATAGAATATGCCGTTACGGAGCAATCGATGCATTCGTTTGATATATCAGTAATTACAATGTTATTACGTCCCGGAAGAGGCTTTCTCGGTAGCGATTCCCATGTTTTTTTCCCCATTATGATACTCTTTCCCATAGTAAGCTTCCTGAATCTCCTCATATCTTCCGGGATATGCCAGAGAAGGTCATTATTCTTTCCAATGCCCCAATCGTCAGAAACTGCAACAATTATTGAAATCATCTCTATCGGTTTAAACTGAAATATCTCCCTTTATATGAGGATGGTAAAGGTAATCCGATAATGTAAAATCTTCATACCTGAATCTTGTAATATCGGTAACATCCGGGTTTAGTGTCATCTTCGGCAGGATATGCGGCACTCTTGTCAGCTGCAGTTTAACCTGGTCGATATGATTCAGGTAAATGTGTGCATCGCCAAGTGTATGAATGAATTCCCCTGGTTTAAGCGAAGTTGCCTGGGCCACCATCATTGTCAGAAGAGAATATGACGCAATATTGAACGGTACCCCCAGAAAAATGTCGCAGCTCCGCTGGTAAAGCTGGCAGGATAATCTTCCGTCAGCAACATAAAACTGAAATAAAATATGGCAGGGAGGAAGCGCCATTTTTTCAATCTCCCCTACATTCCAGGCGCTTACGATATGGCGTCTCGAATCGGGAGTTGCTTTTATTGAACTGATAACATTATTAAGCTGATCGATTTTTCTGCCATTCGCAGCAGGCCATGAGCGCCACTGGGATCCATAGACCGGGCCAAGATTACCATTCCCGTCAGCCCATTCATCCCAGATCTTTATACCATTGTCTTTCAGGTATTTAATATTAGTGTCGCCTGAAACAAACCAGAGAAGTTCATGGAGAATGGATTTCAGATGCAATTTCTTGGTGGTCATAAGCGGGAAACCATCCCCGAGGTTAAATCTCATCTGATAACCAAAAACGCTTATTGTACCTGTACCTGTTCTGTCGGATTTTTTGGTTCCGTTCTTAAGTACATGATCAAGAAGTTCAAGATATTGCTTCATCCGTGAATAATAAGAAATCTATTTTGGAGATACCCTTGCCACCCAGCCGCCTCCCGGAGCCATTTCAATTTTCAGTTTATCGCCCTGCTTAATACCTTTCGTCATGTGCTTATAATCCTGAGCATGCTTGTCGGCATTTATACCATCCTGGAAAACATCAATTGTATAATCCCCGGCCGGAAGGAATGAGAGATCAAGTTCCATCTGACGTGGTGTCCAGTCGGTCATGCCACCTATAAACCATTCGCTTCCTGAGCGCCGTGCAAGCAGGAGATAATCGCCAATTTTCGCGTCAAGCACCTTAATCTCGTCCCATACAACAGGCACCTTTACAAGAAAATCAGTGCATTCCTGTTCCTTCATGTAGTTTGAGGGAGAATCGGAAAGCATCTGAAGGGGAGATTCATAAATGACATACATTGACATCTGGTGAACCCTTGTTCCCTGGCTTGCCGGCCTGGTGAACTGTGGATAGAAATTTGCCTTGTCCAAATTGATCATTGCGCCCGGAGTAAAATCCATCGGACCAGCGACCATCCTTGTGAATGGCAGGGTAACATCATGTTCAGGCGAAATATTCCTTTCCCACTTGTCATTTTCCATCCCCCTGACACCCTCTCTGGTAAGTGCATTGGGATATGTTCGCTGAAGGCCGTCAGGCTTGTATGAACCATGGAAATCTATCAGAAGGTGATGCTCGGCTGTTTTCCTGGCAGCTTCGTAATAGAAATTAACTATCTTCTGATCATCCCTCTGCATGAAATCGACCTTTACACCTTTTACACCCCATTTTTCATAAAGAGCCACCGCCTCATCGATTTTGTCCCAGAAAGTCTTCCAGACAACCCATAGAATTATCCCGACATTCTTGCTTTCACCATATTTACAGAGCTCGGGGACATTAATCTCAGGTATCGATTCAAGAACTGTGCTTCCGATCTTGTACCATCCTTCATCAAGGATTACATATTCAATTCCGTTTTTTGACGCAAAATCTATATAGTATTTATAGGTATCGTTATTTATGCCCGATTTGAAATCTACACCATAGATATTGTTGGCATTCCACCAGTCCCAGGCTACCTGTCCGGGTTTTATCCACTTTGTATCAGTCAGCCTGTTTGGTGAGCCAAGTCTGTAAACCATATCGCTCTCAACAAGCTGTCCGTCCTTACCGGTTATAATAAACACTCTCCATGGAAAAGTTCTGGTGCCTTTTGTCTTTGCAACATAATCTTTTGTACCGGTAACAAATAGGTCCCTGTCCCGGTTAAGCTTTTCAGATTCAGGATATTCTGGTTGTACACCGGTTATTCTTCCTGAACCGGCTCCGCGAATCCACATACCAGGATAATCTTCAATATCAGCTTCCGTAAAAAGCACATTGACACCATTTGTCTTGAAAAGGGTCGGAAGGCTTGCCAGATGCTTGCTTCCTATTGTGTCGAGGGAAGAATATATAAAAATCCTTTCATTATGCGACATAAAGCTCTCTTCCAGCGGAAACCAGGCACAGGTACCTGAAGGGAACTGCAAATCCGCAATTTCATTTTTAATAATAAGCTCATCTTTCAACGATGTTTCAAAACGATAAGCCACACCATCATCATAAGCCCTGAACTGGATTGACACTCCAGATCTGAATGCAATAACCAGAGTGTTTCCAATATCTTCCGTCTTTGATCTTTTGTACGGAACAACAGGTTCAAGTATCTGGTTGATCTTTCCGGGTGTAACCTTTTTTACTGACTCATTTTGTCCCATAATTTTTCCGTCAACCATTACCATGCCTGCCTTCACGGAAGAAATTGCTTCTTTTCCATCATATACAACGGACCACTTTATATCGGCCCCAACTGATACTGTGAGTACAATTTTCCCATCGGGGGAACTTATTTTGTAATCTTTCGCGAATGAAAAGGCTGATGCAGCCATTATCAGTAAAGTAAACAGCAATACTCGTTTCATATAATTCATTATTTATTACTTAGTGTTTATTAAGAAAGGGTAAACAAACAGGACTAAATCAGTCTGACTTTTTCTTACGTTTATCCAGTTCGTCCCTTATCGAAGCTGCACGTTCATAATCCTCTGTCTTAACAGCTTCATCGATCATTTTATAGAGCTCTTCATCCGAATAGTTTTCAAACCTGGAATTCCCCGTTTCAAAGAGACTATCTGTGTCAGCTTCTGTTGAAGAGTCAGGTTCAGTTGGGGTGACTGTGATCCCGGCTTTTTCAAGGATCTCTTCAGTTATGTAAATGGGGCATGCGAACCTCAGTGCAAGAGCTACTGCGTCAGATGTGCGGCTGTCGATCGATATTTCCTTTTCACCATTGTTGCAAAGGAGTCTGGAATAGAACACGCCCTCTTCCAGCTTATAGATCATAACTTCGATAATTGTGATATTGAATTCAGCAGCGAAGCTCCTGAACAGGTCGTGCGTCAGTGGTCTTGGAGGATCCAGATTTTCGAGCTTGATAACAATTGCCTGAGCTTCAAAGCCTCCGATTATTATTGGGACCCTTCGTTCACCATTTTCTTCTACCAGGATAAGAGCATATGCCCCCGATTGGGTCTGACTGTAGGAAATCCCTAAAACCTTTAGCTTTACTCTCTTCATATCAATTAATTAGTAACCAGAAGAATATATGCTCCCGGGTTGTATCAGACAAATATAAAGATTATAGCAGTAAGACAAAGAGTTGCCTGACTCTTTTTTTCAACATGAAATGACCGCAGATATTATTAACAAAGGTATCTGTGGAGGTGATGTTCTATTCACACCCCGCCAGGTTTTCAAATAATGTGAGATAAAAATAGCCATGATGATTTGTAAATAAATGAATTTGTATATCTTTGCAGTCCGAATTTGAATAAATCCACGCAGGCCCGACAAAGTTATATGCGAACAGGACATATACGCCTCATGGAGTAACTTAAAAAAGAAACAGTAATGTACGCTATCGTTGAAATTGCCGGTCAGCAATTTAAAGTAGAAGAGGGAAAGAAAATTTTCGTTCATCGCCTTGAAACTGAAATAGACGCTATTCTTGAATTTGACAAGGTCCTCCTGGTCGAGGATAATGACAAGATCCTTGTCGGAGAACCTGTAATAGAAAATTTTATTGTAGAGGGAAAGGTTCTTGATCATGTAAGAGGAGATAAGGTAATTGTATTCAAGAAAAAGAAGAAAAAAGGTTACAGGGTAAAGAACGGACATCGCCAGAACTTTTCTCAGATTGAGATAATTGGAATAGGTGAAAAGGGCACTATTGTAAGGAAAGAGACTCCGAAAAAGGAGAAAGCCAAAAAAGCTGTTGCAACTGAACCTGCAGAAGAACCTGTAGCAGAAAAGAAAACCAAAGAAAAAAAGCCTGTGGCTAAAAAACCGGCTGTAAAAAAAGAAGAGGCTGCCCCGAAAACAAAAAAAACTGCTGCGAAAAAAGAAGTTGAAAAGAAACCGGCGGCAAAAAAAACATCAAAAAAGAAGGAATAAAATAATTCAGAAGACTAAAATATAAAACTATGGCACACAAGAAAGGAGCAGGAAGTTCACGTAACGGACGCGATTCCGAAAGCAAGCGGCTCGGAGTTAAGCTCTTTGGCGGCCAGGCAGCTAAAGCAGGCAATATAATTGTCCGTCAGAGAGGGACCAAACATAATCCAGGCCTGAATGTAGGCGTTGGCAAAGACCACACTCTTTTTGCACTTGCAGATGGTGAGGTTGAATTTAAAAGGAAAAAGGACAACAAGGTATTCGTTTCAGTCAAACCGGTTACTGAATAACTGGAATTTAACAATAAAACTACTCCCGAAATTCTTTTTCAAAGAGGAAAGCATTACCGGGAGTTTTTATATTTTTACAGCGGGCGTACGGCCTGCTTTTTTTATTAATAGCCACTGGAAATGCTTACTATAAACCTCATCAGGGAGAAAAAAGAATTCATTATCGAAAGACTGAAGATAAAGAATTTTGAAGCAGAAGAAATAATCAATAAGATCCTTGCCCTCGATCAGTTGCGTCGCGAAATTCAGTTCAAAGCTGATCTCCTCCAGAGCGACATGAACCGGATCTCAAAAGAGATCGGAGGAATGATGAAGGAAGGAAGGAAGTCAGAAGCTGATTCTGCACGCGAAAAAACACATTCGCTCAAAGAAGAGATCAAATCATTGGATGACAAGCTTATACCGATCGAAAATGAGCTTAGGATTGAGATAATCAGATTACCGAATCTTCCTCACATTTCGGTAGCACCCGGATACGGTGCCGATAATAATGTAAAAGTCAGGGAGGGTGGTATTATTCCGGTCCTGCCTGATTCAGCTCTTCCTCACTGGGATCTCATTAAGAAATATGATATAATTGATTTTGATCTTGGAATAAAGCTGACCGGGGCAGGTTTTCCGGTTTACAAAGGCAAGGGTGCAAAACTTGAAAGAGCCCTGATAAGCTTCTTTCTTGATAAAGGTGTAAATGCAGGATATACGGAGATAATGCCTCCGATAATGGTGAACGAGGACTCAGGCTTCGGTACAGGCCAACTGCCTGATAAAGAGGGGCAGATGTACAATGACGGTCTTGATGGTTTTAATCTCATCCCCACTGCTGAGGTCCCTGTTACAAATATCTACAGAGATGTAATTCTAAGCTCTGATCAGCTTCCGGTTAAGAATGTTGCCTATACTCCCTGTTTCAGACGGGAAGCAGGATCGTGGGGTGCCCATGTGAGGGGCCTCAACAGGCTTCATCAGTTCGACAAGGTTGAAATAGTACAGATAGCTCACCCGGACAATTCATACAGGTCGCTTGAAGAAATGGTAAGCCATGTCGAAAGCCTCGTTTCTGGACTTGAGCTTCCCTACCGTATTATGAGGCTTTGCGGTGGCGATATGTCCTTCACCTCTGCATTGACATACGATTTTGAGGTATGGTCGGCAGCCCAAAAAAGGTGGCTTGAAGTGAGCTCTGTCTCAAATTTCGAATCCTTTCAGGCCAACCGGCTGAAATGCAGATTTAAAGAGAAAGGTGAAAAACAGACCAGACTTGTTCATACCCTTAATGGAAGCGCTCTTGCACTGCCAAGGATTGTTGCCTCCATTCTTGAGAATAATCAGACTGAAAGTGGGATTAAAGTACCAACCATTCTTGTACCATATACAGGATTTGATATAATAACTTAAATCCGCCCCCCATCCCCCCCTAAAGGGGGGCAAAAAGAAAATCCCCCTTTAGGGGGTTTGGGGGTGAACCCTCAGGGATTTAGGGGTAACAAACATGGAAAAGACAAAACAATCATATATCTATGCCGGAGTGGCAATATTTTTCTGGTCGACAATTCCAACGGCCTTTAAGCTATGCCTGAGTGAGCTTTCAGTGCTGCCGATGCTAACTATTGCATCGGTAACCGCGACCCTGGCTTTGCTGGTTATTCTTATTTCAGAAAAGAAGACTGGTCAGCTGAAATCAAATTCTCCGGGAGATTTTGTTAATTCGGCTTTGCTTGGGCTCTTAAATCCGTTCCTTTATTACCTGGTTCTCCTTCATGCATATCAGCTCCTGCCTGCACAGGTAGCCCAGCCGCTTAACATGATCTGGCCAATCATTCTGGTTTTTCTGTCGGTACCTGTATTAAAGCAGAAGATTAAAGGAAGGAGTTTTGTTGCTCTGTTTATTTCGTTCATCGGGGTTTATATAATCTCCTCCCAGGGGAATCTTTTCAGACCGCATCATGCTGATATAAAAGGTGTTTTATTGGCAACCGGCAGCTCTTTTTTCTGGGCTCTGTTCTTTGTGCTGAATGTTAAAGATAAAAGAGACGAGGCAGTAAAGCTTTTCCTTAATTTTTTATTCGGATCTATTTATCTAATCGCAGCAATGATAATCACTGACGGCTGGCCTGAAAACATCGGATTTAAAGGTATTGCCTCCTCAATATATATTGGATTGTTTGAAATGGGTATTACATTTTTCTTCTGGCTGAAAGCTCTTCAGATGTCAGCAACTACCGATAAGGTGAGCAATCTTGTTTATCTTGCCGCATTTCTTTCACTTATTTTCGTACACTTTATACTTAATGAACCCGTTTTTTATACAACTCCGGCAGGATTATTGCTGATAATAACAGGGATACTGATCCAGAACCGGAAAATTAAAGCACAATAATTTGTTATTTTTGTCATTCACGATAAGTCAATGTTAAATTTAATAATATGAAAAGGCTATTTTATATTGCAATTATTATTCCACTCCTCTTTTCATCATGCAAGAAAGATCCTGAACCCATCGATACAGGTCTTACCGATACCATGGCAAGAGACAGTCTCTATTACCTGATGAGGCAATGGTACTATTGGTACGACCAGATGCCAGCTGTTAAAAAAGAGAATTACACCGATCCTTATGGACTTTTGGAGGCCATGAAGTATAAGGCACTCGATAAATGGAGCTTTGTGGCTGACTATAATGAGTTTATTGCTGAAATGCTGGGAGAATTTGTTGGGCATGGAATCCGTATAGGTCTTGATAATTCCGGGAAGGCAAGGATTGCCATGATATATTCAGAATCACCATTGTATAAAGTAAACGGGGTACGGCGCGGATGGATTGTCAAAAGCGTGAACGGATACGACATTGCAAAGATACTCTCCGAAGGCGATGCAGACGCTTATAATACAGCACTCGGAGCAAGTACCGCGGGTGTCACAAACAAGTTTGTCTTTACTAAGCCTGATGGTATCGACCTTGAAATATCATCTGTAAAAACTTCCTTTACTATAAATTCAGTATTACTGTACGATACCCTTCACCTTTCCACAGGAGTAACTGGGCACCTGGTTTTCGAGTCATTCATATCTCCTTCACCAGCAGAACTCGCTGCTGCCTTCAAGTTTTTTGAAGAGAATAATATTAAGGACCTGATACTTGACCTGCGATATAACTCAGGAGGTTACCTCTCTGTAGCTCAGACTCTTGCAACCGAGATTGGGGGTAAAACACTCGCCAATTCCGGGTCAGTGTTTGGTGTACTTAAATATAATGATAAGAACCAGGAACAAAATTATACATATAAATTTGACAAAAATGTTCAGGTAAACATTTCCTTAACAAGGTTGATTGTTATTTCTTCAAGACTTACTGCATCAGCAAGCGAAGCGGTCATGAATGGACTGAAACCTTTTATGAATGTAATTACCATAGGAGATACAACGAGCGGCAAACCAGTAGGAATGAACGGTTGGGACGTCGGTGAAAAGTACTTCTTCTGGCCGATAACATTTAAAATTGTCAATAAGGATAACGAAGGTGATTATTTCAATGGTATTGCGCCGGAAAAAGCTGTTTCGGACGATATTACTCACGATTTTAATGACAGGAATGAACTATGCCTGAAAGAAGCCATTAGATATGTTGAGACTGGTACCTTCTCAACTAAAGGATCTGATTCCTTTTATAAATATCAACAGTATTCAGAAAAACCTCAATGGAGGAACAGGGGTCTTTCGATCAGATAAGTTTTTGCCTTTAATAAACTCACTTGAAAAAGAACACAAAGGAGAGGATCATCCTGGGAATTGATCCAGGAACCAGCATAACAGGATATGGATTAATAAAAGTATCAGGACAGGATCCTGAACTGATAACTATTGGTTCAATTGACCTCTCTAAATACAGTGATCATTATATTAAGCTGAAGCAAATCTTCGACCGCACTATCGGAATAATAGATGAATATCATCCTGATGAGCTGGCCATTGAAGCACCCTTTTACGGAAAAAACGTACAGTCGATGTTAAAACTGGGGCGGGCCCAGGGAGCTGCAATTGCAGCTGCTCTAAGCCGTTCTATACCCATTTATGAATATGCCCCGAGAAAGATCAAAATGTCGATTACCGGAAGGGGGGCCGCTTCAAAGGAACAGGTCGCATCGATGCTGATGCGCATACTTAATTTCAACAAAATCGAAATAAAGCTTGATGCCACCGACGGGCTC
>CAZCQC010000015.1:0-9171 GCA_964500155.1 uncultured Rikenellaceae bacterium
AAAAGTCCACCACCTCCCCCCGCCAGCTGGCGGGGTACTCCTCCTCAGTGAGGAGGAGAAAGTTAATCCATTGTTAATCTTTACTTTCCCCTCCTTTGCAAAGGAGGGGTGTCCGCCGGCTGGCGGACGGGGTGGTTAAAAACACCTTCGAGACAGACTATTTTTGGGAGTCTCCTGTTATTACGGCTTTTAAGCCGTGGTTTATGGATTCCTTATATACCCGGGCTTTAGCCCTTATAGTTTTAATATTATTTGAAGAGCAACGGAGCAAACTCATTCAAATGCCTCCTCCATGTATGCCATTCATGGAATGTTCCCTGAGAAATATAGCTTGTTGATTTAATGCCCAGATCTGCAAGCTTTTTCTTTGTGTCATCCACCATTTTAACAAATTGGGTTTCACCCGACCCGGCTCCGAACCACATTAGCTTTACTTTTTCATTGAAAACCTTTGCATCAGCAAAAACTCCGTTGAAAGCACTCTTCGGATCATCCATTATACCCCCCATTATCGCACCGCTGAAGAATCCATACCAGGAGAACAACTCCAGATGATTCATTCCGATGAGCATTGTCTGCATCCCTCCCATCGAAAGACCTGCCATTGCACGGCTCTCCCTTTTTGGGATTGTCCTGTACGACAAATCAATATTTGGAATGATTTCTTTAATGTACACCTGCTCAAGTGTTTCAGCCATTCTCGACATATTTCTTCCGGGAGCAGATGCAGGCTGGGCAGGTGCATTTTTTGCAGTCGCATAACCATTATCCATGACCACAATCATTGGAACTGCTTTTTTCTCTGCAATGAGATTATCGAGAATAAAGCTCATATGACCTTGCTTTGACCACCCTCTTTCATTCTCACCAGCCCCGTGGAGAAGATACAGAACCGGATACCTGTTTTTCGGATACCTGTCATATTCAGGCGGCGTATACACATATGCACATCTCCATTTCCCTGTAATTTCCGAATAATACCAGTGTTCCCTTACATCGCCATGAGGAACGCTTTTAGCGTGGAAAAAATCCTCACCAGCCGTAGGAATTTCAATCCCGCCCGTTGGCCTTCCATATCCATGGTATGTATCACTTCCCGGATCATTCACCCGCACTCCGTCGACAATGAACCAGTAATAATGAAATCCAGGTCCGGCAGAGGGGATTATTGCATTCCAGTTTCCGGCAGTATCCTTGACCATATCCAGAGGCTTTGGACAGAGCCCGTCACCACCCTGAACCTGGACCTTCACTGCTTCCCGGGCCATCAGACGGACATATACACTGTTGTCAACAGATAACTTCGGAAACTCTGCTCCCTGGATATTTGAAGAAGCAGGTTTAAATCCGAAATCTTTTTGCGCAAAAGTCGATTGGATGAAAATTGACAAAACTGCAAATCCTATTGGTGCCAGTCTGAGTATTTTTTTCATGTATTATGTGAGATTAGTAATTAAAAGAACAGATATTTTTATAAAAGATTCCTATAGACAAATATAAGGTTTTAGAAGGTTTTCTTATCTGCTAAATATGATGAAATATTTCGTACCTGCGGCACGAAAATAATACTTTGTAATATTTGTTTCTATAATTATTTTATGCCTACGGCGCTGTGATCATTTTATAAGATTTTCCGGCAGCTAATTGCTATTTAGAGAAGAAATGTGTAAAAATTATTTTTCCTCTAAGGACAAGATATTTGTTTAAATTAGAAACCATCCAATTCTTTGTCCCGTCAGGGACAAAATATTTTAGAGATAATAATTAAAATGGCAATCTTCTATTCCTGTAAGTTGTAAATTTGACAAAATTAATCTGTAATTCTCCTATCTGCCTGGAAAAATCAACAACATGGATTTAACTGAGAGAAAAAAAATCGAACAAATTATAAAACAAAGGAAAAAAGCGCATTCCTTCTACTCAAAAAGATCGAAGGTCTATAAAAGCTTCGTTGATATGGAAAACAACACTTATATTGACGGAGCTCTAAGTAAAAAGGACAAAGAGCTTATTGCTGTTGGAATCTCTGTCGTTACGAATTGCGAATCATGCATGGAATGGCATATAAAACAAGCAATTGATATTGGCGCCACACAGAGTGAGATCGTTGAAGCTATTGAGGTAGGCATTGAGATGAGTGGAGGACCTGGTACCGTAGCAGCAAGGTTCGCGATGAATGTGCTTGAATATTACCAGAAATTGAAATGAAACGAATAACTGTCTTTTGCGGTTCTAATTTTGGAACGGATGAAATATATGAAAAACAGGCATTCAAACTTGGAGAGATCCTTGCAAACCGTAAAATTGGGCTTGTTTATGGTGGGGCAAATGTCGGATTGATGAATGCTGTGGCAAACGGATCATTAAGCCGGGGAGGAGAAGTTACCGGTGTCCTGCCTGTTTTTATTAAAGATAAGGGAATTGATCACAAAAACCTGACGGAACTTATCATTGTTAATACAATGCACGAAAGGAAAACCAAAATGAATGAACTGTCAGATGGGGTTATTGCTTTACCCGGGGGTTTCGGAACGCTTGAAGAATTCTTTGAAATCCTTACCTGGGGACAGCTCGGACTTCACAGGAAACCCGTCGGACTTTTGAATGTCAACGGGTTTTACGATTCTCTGAAAATCCTTGCACAAACTATGGTTGATAAAGGTTTTTTAAAGGAGGGCAATCGTAAAATGCTTCTTATCAGCGATGATATTGAAAAACTGATTGATCAGATGGAAAGCTATATAGCCCCTGCTATTGACAAATGGATAATAAAAGAGAATAATCTGGCTTAAGATTTTATTGGAAAAAACAGATATCACAAAATATGAATCCCAATACAGAAATAGTAAAAAGTGCCGTTGTCTTCGGAGCAACAGGACTTGTAGGAAAAGAGCTGATAAAAGCTCTTCTCGAAAATATGGATTTTGAGAATGTCACGGCAGTGTTAAGAAAACAATTGGTTCTTACTGATCCCCGGCTTAAGCAGATAAAGCTCTCAGATTTTTCGAAACTTATGGAGCTGAGAGATAAATTAAAAGCCGGAATCTTTTTTTGCTGTGTCGGGACAACCATAAAAACTGCCGGATCAAAAGAGGAGTTTGCAAGGGTTGATCTTGAATTACCAAAGAATATAGCCCGGCTTGCGGAATCACTATCAATTCCATCCCTGGTTGTAATTTCTTCCATCGGTGCTGATGCAGGTTCATCTAATTTCTATCTAAGAACGAAAGGTGAGATGGAGAAAGCTGTCAGAGAGATCTACCATGGCAACCTTAAATTTGTCAGGCCGTCATTTCTGATGGGAAATCGTGAAGAATTCAGGTTCGGAGAAAAATTATCAGCAGTCTTTATGAAAGGTTTCGGATGGCTTTTTGCTGGCCCGTTAAAGAAATACAAAGGCATTTATGCCAGTGATGTCGCCTTTGCAATGATAAAGATTTCCGATCTCACGTCAGATAAATTGATCTTTGAATCAGATGAACTGCATAAATTTGCTCAATTGAGATACATGGGAAAATCTTAATAACTAAAGGATATGCTTGAAGCCATTACTCTGCCTCCGGAATTGGAGTCTTTAGCAGGAACTGAAAGAAAGGATTTTGCAGTAAAGGCAAAATATGCTGCTCCACCAAAAGCATCACTGGCGATGATTATCTTTGGATTTGTCTGGCTGGCATTTTCAAGTGTTTTTCTTTTTGCCTTCCTGGGTCCTCTGTTTAAGGGGGAAGAGGTCCATTTTCTTGCAAATGATGTTCCAACGGTTGCCAGTCCGGATAATCTCAGGCCGGTACTGCTCCCTGCTGCCATTATAGGGTTATTCATTCTTATCGGAATTGGAATGCTTGGCGGCGGAATTTACATGATGTTCAAAAAAGGAGGCTATTTTATCGGAACCCAAACCAGGCTTATCAGTCAACAGAAAGGTAAATACCGGTCAATTGACTGGGAACAGTTCTCAGGTGATATTGAGGTAACCGGTAAAAAGCAAAAAGGGAATATTAAACTAGGATTAAGGACTGGTAAAACAGTAAGCAGTAAAAACGGGCCTGAAAGGTATGTCCCTGACGAGATTTATTTATCAGGAATACCAAATGTATTCGAAATAGAACAGATATGCAGAAGAAGAATAAAGGAAAATGATCCGACACCGGCTGTTCAGGTCCCCAATTCGCAATAACTTAAATAGTAAACTTATGAAAATGAAAATCTTCACTATTACAGTAATACTATCGTCTTCTGTAATTTTAACTCTTAATGGTCAGAACAAGGACAAAGCTGTTTTCAGGGAATCAAAGCCCGGTTTTTACCAGAATTCTATTTTGAAGGATGACCGTGACGTTCGCGAGAAAGCAGAACCGGCAAGAGTTGCCAGGACATTTGCTGTTGACCTGTCAACTGCATCACTACCAAATAAACTGGACCTTTACAAGAACCAGCAATGGCATAATCCTCCTGTTTCACAAGGCAATACAAACACTTGCTGGTGTTTCAGCACAACATCTTTCCTGGAAACAGAAGCTTACAGGTTAAATAAGATCCAGATCAAATTGTCGGTGATGTTCACAGTTTACTGGGAATATATTGAGAAAACTAAACGGTTTGTTCAGCAACGGGGCAATTCAGCCTTTGCAGAAGGATCCGAAGCAAATGCTGTAACAAGGACGTGGAAAAAGTACGGTGTTGTACCTGAAGAGTTCTATACCGGACTGCTTGATGGACGGAAATATCATAACCATGAGGTAATGTTCGATGAGCTGAATAAATACCTTTCTTCCATGAAAGCAAATTCCTCCTGGGACGAGGAATCGGCCATATCAACTGTAAAAGCGATACTGAACCATTATCTGGGAGTCCCTCCTTCCGAGATAATTGTAAACGGGAAGAAAATAACTCCCCTGCAGTACCTGAATGAAATCCTGAAAATTAATCCTGATGATTATGTCGATATTTTATCATACACGCAGGAGCCCTTTTACAAACAGGTTGAATACAAGGTACCTGACAACTGGTGGCACAGCAGCATATATTATAATGTCCCGCTTGATACATATATGTCCGCTCTGAAAAATGCTGTCAGGAAAGGTTTTACGGTAAGTATAGGAGGTGATGTTTCGGAACCTGGGATTGACCGGGGCACTCAATGTGCAGTAATCCCCGATTTTGATATCCCGTCGGCTTATATCAATGATGATGCACGCCAGTTCAGGTTCTCAAACCAGACAACTACTGATGATCACGGGATGCATCTTGTCGGCTACCTGGAAAAGGATGGGAAAGACTGGTATCTCATAAAGGATTCAGGATCCGGATCAAAAAACAATGATCCGAATGCAAAGGAGTGGGGTTACTATTTCTTTTCAGAAGAGTATGTCAGGTTAAAAATGATGGATTTCATGGTGCATAAGGATGCCGTAAAGGAACTTCTTGGCATGATAAAATAAGGGTGATCCGATAGCCGGGAATAAGCTGTTTTATTTTTTACGATAGGAGTAAGCATCCCGGTAAACTTTATTAATCCCGTCCGCCCTGTAGGAACCACTTTGAAAAAATGATGATTTGACATTGTTTGCCGAGTCGCTGTAAGCAGGGCATACCTGAGTATTACAGGAAGTAATCAGGATTTCAGCCAACAGAAGTAATAATAATTTTTTCACAAACGTAAATATAGAAATTGAATGGTAAAAATGCTATTGCAACGTAATCTTTGAACAAATTATTTTCTCAGATGTTTGAACTTAATATAAATCCATGAAAACAGGTTCCGGACACAAATGGAATATCCTTCATACTGAGAATGACAGCAAAATAATATTTGCCAGGATAATAACGGGTTTGATCTTTGTTTCAGAAGGCATTCAGAAATATATGATTATGTCAATGCTTGGGCCGGAATATTTTAAAGAGATCGGTTTTGGTCATCCGGAGTTCTGGGCTAAATTTACAGGGGCGTTTGAAATATCATGCGGTATACTTGTTTGTATAGGTTTTCTGACCCGGCTGGCTTCCATTCCTCTACTAATAATACTGACAGGGGCTTTCTTTACGGCAAACCTCCCCGTTTTGCTTGAAAAAGGATTCTTTACATTCGTACATGAGTTCAGGATAGATTTTGCACTCGTATTGCTTCTTATCATGCTGGTTATTCATGGAGGAGGAAAGTGGTCAGTCGATTTAAAAATCTCACAGAAAAAAATCAAGACCCATTAACCCTTTGCGAGTTTCTATATTACTAATTTACATACTAGCACAGAGAGTGTCAGAGTCCAGATAGTCATGTATTTCTTCACAATTCATGTAACAATTCTCTTTTAAGATCAAATTGTTTGATTTGCTTTTGTTTTTATTTAACATAGCCATCGGGACCACAGAGATCCACGGAGATCTGATTTCTTAACTCTGTGGGACTCTGTGATTTCTCTGTGTAGCTCTGTGTTCCTTAAAGTTATTGTTATCGATTTTCCCATTGGATTAAAATAAAATTGATTTAAGTTTAAACAAGGTGTAACTTTGATCTCATGTAAAGAAAATATCGATTCAACATGGATCAGAAATCAGGCAGGTTTGACAGGTTTTGGCAGGAACTTAAAAGAAGGAAAGTCTTCGGTATAGTTACAACTTATGCCGCCACTGCGTATATAATCATTGAGGTAACCAATAACCTGGCCATACCGCTACACCTTCCTGACTGGTTTGCTTCACTCGAACTGGTAATCCTGTTAATTGGATTGCCGGTTGTTATTATTCTGTCGTGGATCTTTGATTTTACTCCAGATGGAATAAAGAAGACCGGATCAATTGCAGAATCCGGGAAGGAAGAACCCCGGATAAAATCCTTTAAAAGAAGATTCCGACCCAGTTACATTCTGAATGGAGTTCTGCTGATAGTTGTAATAGTACTTGCTTATCCCAGGATCTTCAAACGTCATTCGCTTGAAAATCTGAGAACCAGAGGAGGGATATCTGTAGCTGTGATGCCGTTTCAGAACCTGACAAATGATACTGTCTGGAATATCTGGCAGAGCGGGATACAGGATGAATTAATAACCCTGCTTACATTTTCTGACGAATTAAAAGTAAGGCAAAAAGAGACGACCAATACACTTCTTAAAAGTAAAGGCCTTACGAATTATGCTTCGATTGCACCTGATGTTGCCGGTATGATCTCAAAAAAGCTGGATGCAGATGTTTTTGTCCACGGAAGCATAAAAAAGGTTGGTGAGGTTATACGGTTAAATGCTCAGCTGATAAATTCATCCAATGAAGAAATTTATAAATCTTTCCAGATCGAAGGGAAAAAAGATAATATTCTCCATTTGACCGACTCTCTCTCGGATATGGTAAGGAACTGCTTAATAATTACAAAATTGATAAAGAGCCTTCCTGTCAATATGCAGAGATTACCCCCGACTAACTCTTCAGAAGCCTTCAGGTGTTATCTTATGGGAGAGGTTGCCCGAAGCAAAAGGGACTACCCCGAAGCAAGAAAATTGTTCTCACAGGCCCTGGTTATTGATTCAAATTTCCACCAGATGAATTTATTGCTTTCTGTCACATGTACAAATGAGGGAAGATTCGAGGAAGCAAAAGAATGGAGCATTAAAGCCTACGCCAAAAAGGATCAGATGTCTCCAAGAGCGAGAATTATCACCGAAAAAAATCACGCCGGCTACTTTGGAACTCCATACGACGAGCTTAATTTCCTCCGACAATATCTGGAGATTGACGACCAGTTTCCGGGAACTTATTATGATATTGGTCTAATCTACTATATGATGTACCAATATGATAAATCAATCCCTGAATTTGAAAAAGCACTTGAGTTATATGACAAATTTGATGCTCGTCCTTGGTGGATATTCAATTATTCTCTTCTTGCTTATTCATATCATGCAACCGGCCAGTATAAGAAAGAAAGAAAATTATTTAAGAATGCAGACAGGGATTTCCCTGAGGATCCTGCAATTATATGGCAGAAGGCAATGCTTTCATTGACTGAAAAGGACACTGTAACAGCTAATAATTTAATTGAGAAATATAAAGCTTTGCGAAAGGAAAGGTCATGGTCCGATGCGGGTATCGCTTACAGTATTGGTGAGATTTACAAAGAAGCAGGTTATCTCGACAAAGCTGAGGAGTATCACAGACAGGAAGTCACTTTAGAACCAGATAATCCGGACAGGCTCTGGGATCTTGGATGGTTCCTGATCGATAAAGATCGCAATATCGATGAAGGGCTGAGATTAGTTGACAAAGCGCTGGAATTACGCCCCGGTTATTACTGGTATCTGGATGCCAAAGGCTGGGGGCTTTATAAACAGGGTAAGTATGATGAAGCCCTGAAATATATTGAAGAATGTCTGAAATTAAGTCCTTCCTACAGGCACAATGTCCATCTTCATCTTGAAACTGTAAAAAAGGCAGTTAACGGTAAGAAAAATATATAAACTGAGGGCTCCCGCATTGCTGATTTAATGCCGGGGGTGAAAAATTGATGAAGCAATTAATTTAATTGATTAAGACCTCATTTTATTTGACAAATCAGGTTGATTTTGGGATTATGATTGCTGACCTTTATACTGATATTATCAGGGCAAAAGGAAGGTTCGCCTCTTCTTCCTGGATTTGCAGACTGATACAAACAAAAAATTGATAACCTGACTCGTAATGGCCTTAAAACTACACAGATATAACAATGATTATCTTTTTTGGATTTTCCCGTTAATTATTCTGGGGCTTTTAGTTGTTGCTATTAAAAGGGATAATATTAACAGAGAGTCTGGTGCAGAATCCAGTAGCGGCTTTAAAGCAGATTCCTCGATAACCATGAGTATACAAAACAGAGTGCCCGATAGTCGAAAGATGAGACCTGGGAATGACAGCACTCCTATATACTACTCCACAACATGGGATGATTGAAGATCATCATACCTGACTGTGGAACAGGAACTAATAAAAGGAGGGTATCTCAAAAGGATACCCTCTTTTTATTGGATTAAAAAAGAGGAGGCTAAACTGGCTATCATATTGCAGCAATTAGAAAGCTACAACATTTTTTAGTTTATTGTTATATTGAGTATCGGGAATGAATAACAAAGAAATAATTTCATAAGTAATTAAACCCCCTTCCCAACCTTCCCCCATGGGGGAAGGAGCACAAAACAAAGCTTTTCC